>WRJE01000012.1 GCA_009782385.1 Oscillospiraceae bacterium
CCCACATTCCCGCTCGCGGCTTGCTGGGATGTATCCCAAACCCTCTCGGAAAACTCAAAAATGAGTTTTCCGTTAAGCCAACAAGTTGGCTGCTGCGCGTTCCTGCGGAACGCTAAAAAATGTTTTCAATCGTCACAAAATATTTTCTTCAATCCATTTTGCCACGCCGTCATCGTTGCAGTCGCCGCAAACATAATTTGAAACAGTTTTACATTCATCTATCGCGTTTAATACTGACACGCTGATTTCACACTCACGAAGCATTTCAACATCGTTTATATCGTTACCGAAAGCAATAACATCAGCCGCCGAGGCTGTTCAGTTTTTCGTTGTATGTTTTCTTAGCCATTATTTTACGCCCTTTTCCGGATAGTCACCCGCACGGTATCACCCGGTTGTTTTCCAATCTTTGCGCGAATATGTTTTAATATGCCGATGATATAACATACCGAGCCGTCAGCGTTCTTCACGCCCATGTTTACAATGCTTCCATCATACGGCTCACCGTCAAAAGTGGCATGGATTTTTACTCTGCCTTTTCCGAACTCCGCTTTGATGTCATACGGGAACAGCACATACGCGCCGCCTTTGCCGATTTCGGAGGATAATATCACTGCGTCATACTCATAATTTTTTTCGTCAATTTTTACTTCGCCGACCTTTTCAACACACGTCACACGAAATCGTGTAATGTCCGCAATCAGTTCGTAGTCCACCAGCCTGTCATATGGAAACTGTATCGCGCCTTTGGATGTTTTATACGCGGCGAGCCGTTCTAATAAGGCAGGATGAAGCCGATCCAACGCGCCGGGATAAATTCCGATATGCTTCTTGAGCGCGGCGAAATGTATCAGGTTCTCACGCTGACAAAAGGTTGGCATTTGGTATGACATTTTCTCCACCGCATCCGGCGCGGCGGCGCGGATAGTTTCTCGGACTTTAACAAGAATAAGCCGCACATCTTCAGACTGAGCGGCGATGTACTCGTCAATATTGGCGGGTTTTATGTTCATATTTTGCAGACACCTCAACAATTCCATTTCAATTTTGCCGGATTCGCTTCATCCGCCACAGCGATAGCGCGAAGTGCGTTGGTGTAATCTACACATACTTCCTCCGCAATCTCCGCATACGCTTCCTCAACCGCTTTGAGCCCCACGCGATCATAAGCGACCGCCGCAGCCGCATAGAAGAACAATCCCAGTGAGTGCGTCAGCGTATGAACGACTGCCGAACCCTGTCCGACAGCCCGAGCCGCCGCCTGCGCTACCGGGTTGCCGTCAAGCTCACGAGCGGCGGCGTGGCACTCGTTGAGAATGATGTTCTTAACCATGGGGAACTTAACCTTGCCGTCAAGGTAATCATATGCGGCGTTCACTGCGTTTCTCGGGCGGTCATCGCCGGGACAGTGCTTCTCAAAGATAGGCAAGATTTTTTCTTCGGCGTATGCAAGACACCACTTGCGGATGGTGTCCTCGCTCTGTGTGTCAATCAGCTCTCTCAGCGCAATACAAGATGGCGCGTTTACATCGCCGAGCATTTTTCGTAGCTTTTTAGGCACGGGATGCACTCTCCTTTTCAATCAATCTGAGCGCGATTTTCTTCTCTATCTTTCTAATCTCTTTTTGCAATCTATGAGCGCGTAAATATCGGCAGGAAGCTCCGATGTGGCGATATCAAACACCACCGGAAATGTAGGCACTTTCCCATATGTCTCGGAATCACGAATCAACTGTTTTGTTGCTTCGTCCACATCGGATTGCAAAATTTCCGAGCGGTTCTTTTCCTTAAACCAAATCGCCACGTTGAAAGAGCTTTCATAAACATGAAGCCAGTATAGGTTTTTCTCTTTCTTTGTTCCCCGGGGCGTTGTCCAAAAGTGCTGCCCTTTTGCAAACCATGCCTTGTGGGGCGTATACCATTGCCACTCCTGCTCCATCTCCAAGCCGGGCAAAGCCTCTTGGAGCGTTTCGTATGCGGCATAGCTGTCGCTGAGGGTTTGCCGGAGCAACTCGTCTGACGGTATCACTTTGGGGTCTCTTAGCCGCAAATTTTCGCTGTTATTCATTGATTATTCAATCCTTCCAGTCGCCCCAATTTTGCTTATCCGGCGGCAGTTGCTCATTATGGTTGGCGTAATGCACCGCCGGTCTGTAGCCTTATATTTTTAATCAATTCAGAAGCATTCATAAACTCAATCACACTCCCACATCTTATAGTATAACAAATGATACAACATTTTTCAAAACAAAAATGAATTTTTACAAATAGTCAATAAATGAAAATCGTATTTGCTGCGCTTCTTCCTCCGATAATGAGAGGAAAGGTAAAGCGAGATACAGACTGCGTACATTATGGGGATTATTCTCTGTTTCCCTTGTATATGTAAATGATATATTATATAATGAGTGTAAAGTTGAAATTAGTACGCTATGACTTCTTGACAACACCAATAGGAAGTCAGCAACCAACAACGCAGTCATGTATAATACCGGAGGATGATATGCAGTTTGAACCAATTTCTCACTTAAAGGAAATGATGCGGATCCGAGGAATCAGCACACATTTTTTATCGCCACCGTACAGCGATGCTGTAAATTTTGATGATGGCTTACATCATCTGTTATATGGAGATTATGATTTCATAAGTTTTATTCAGGTAATGATTCAACGCTGTCAAATAGGAACTGTCTATTTGGCTAATGATAAATTTGAACTGAATTACATTCTCATTAAAACAAGCGCGGACGAGCTTATTATAATAGGTCCTTATGCCATACACCCTAATGAGTTGTTATTTAACATGGTCTGTGAACAAAATGATATCCCCGTTACACGATTGTCCGACATGAAGAAGTTTTTCTATGGCATTCCGTTTGTTGAACGCAGCGAAGTGCTGGAATCTGAAATAATTCTTATCGCAAAGTATATTTTGGATAACAATGATTATACAATAGAGAGGATTGATTTACCGTTTTATCTCTCTGAGCAGAATAACAAGATAAAAGAGTTATCCGACAGTAAACGTCCGCTGGCAATAATAGAAGCCCTTTACCAAAATGAGGATAACTACTTAGAAGCAGTGGAACGCGGAGATCTTAAACAGGCAACTCTATATATGAGTATGTTTAATAAGTTTACGATAGAGCAGCGGCACGCGGACAGCTTGCGGGATTTGAAAAACTACTGCTTCGTGCTAAATACTCTGTTGCGTAAAGCGGTACAGCGGGCAGCGGTGCATCCCGCTTATATACATGAGTTGTCCGCCGAGTTTGCTGTTAAAATTGAAGCTGCCCGCACAAGAGAGGAACTCTCGGTTAATATTACCCAATCAATGTTACGTAAATACTGCTTATTGGTTAATAACCACTCACTCAAAAATTACTCCCTGCCTGTACGTAAAGCGGTAAACTATATTGATTTTAATTTTTCGGAGCTAATAACACTGGAAATGATTGCCGAATCAGCTGCGGTCAACTACAGTTATCTCTCGTCACAGTTCAAAAAGGAGACAGGCTCGTCAGTAGTTGATTACATCAATAGAAACCGTATACAGAGAGCTTTTACGCTGTTAATTTCTACCTCTCTGTCAATTAACGCTATCGCTGAAAAATGCGGATTCAGCGATGACGCATATTTCACCCGCGTGTTCAAGAAAGTTCACGGCAAATCTCCTCGCGAATACCGGAAGAGTTTCTTTCTGCAAAAGTAGGATTATTTCTAGGGAAAGCAGGATTATTTCTAGGTGATTTTTTTCACCTAAAAATAATCCGCTTTTTGCTAAAAATAATCCTTTTATATTCTCTCAAATAACTTTATGATTTGTATACAGAACAAATAGGAGGTGAATCCATATGTCATTTTCAAATTTATATCCTGTTACAACCTCGGTACGCAGATTATCGGATTTAAGCGGTTTGTGGAATTTCAAGTTCGACCCGGACGGATTAGGGAAGAAAGAAAAATGGACTCAGGGCTTGCCATCGCCGATGACAATGCCTGTACCCGCGTCCTTCGCGGACATTTTCACCGACAAGAAGAGCCGTGAATACACAGGGGACTTCTGGTACGAAAAAGAAATATACATACCCGGCGAATGGAGAGACATGGAAGTAGGTCTGAGGTTTGAGGGTGCGGCTCATCGGGCAACGGTTTATGTAAATGGCACGAAAGCAGGTTCGCATGAGGGCGGATTCTTACCTTTTACGGTGATTATCAGTAAATCGGTTGCTTTTGACGCACCTAACCTAATCAGCGTACAGGTAAACAACGAGCTGCGCGAAGACTGCCTGCCGGTCGGTCGGACCGCAGAGCTGGCTGACGGAAGTAAAATGGCTAAAGGGTATTTTGATTTCTTTAATTATTCCGGTTTAATACGCCCGGTTAAGTTAGTCGCCCTGCCTAAAAAGCATATTACGGATTACTCATTAACTTATTCGCTGATAGATAAATGCGCGGAGGTCAATTACAGCGTTACCGCTAATCATAAAAACGGATTTAGAGTTTCAGCAGCGATATACGATGAGTCCGGCAATCTTTCGGGAGAAGCCGAGGGCAAGGAGGGTAGCATCTACATCAGCAATGTCCGGCTGTGGGAAGTGCATAACGCATATTTATATAAATTTGTATTCAAAATCATTGACGGCGAAACCGTCATAGACGAATACACGGATCAAATCGGCATCCGCACATTTGAAATAGACGGACATGATTTTTTGCTGAACGGCAAACCCATATACATGAAAGGTTTCGGTAAGCACGAAGAGAGCGAATCATCAGGGCGGGGCTTAAACCCAAGCGTGTTAAAACGTGATTTTGAGTTGATGAAATGGATTGGGGCTAACTCATTCCGCACCGCTCATTACCCTCACAGCGAGGAGACTTTACGACTCGCGGATCGTGAGGGAATTATGGTTGTGGACGAAGTGGCGGCGGTAGGTTTAATGGCAAGCACCTTAAATTTCTTCGATGCAAGTCAAGGCCCTCAGACAAGGTTTTTCCAAAAAGAGACAACGGCAAAGCTGCTAGAACGGCATTTACAGCAGTTGAAAGAACTCATTCTCAGGGACAAAAACCGGGCTTGCGTTGTCGCTTGGTGCGTAGCTAATGAACCTGAAACCACGGATGACGAGTCCCGTCCGTATTTTGAAACGGTTTTTGCAAAGGCAAGGGCACTGGATCCGCAGCATCGCCCGTTAACCTTTACATCGCTGATGACCGCAACGCCTGACAAATGTAAATGCGCGGATTTATGCGATTTTATAAGCCTTAACAGATATTATGGCTGGTATGTGTTCGGCGGCAACGAAATTACAGCGGCGGAAAACATTTTCAGGCAGGAATTAGCGGGCTGGACCGGACGCATACCCGATAAACCTTTTGTTTTCTCTGAATACGGTGCGGATACCGCCTCCGGCATACATAAATTACCCAGTGTTATGTGGAGCGAGGAATACCAGACAGAGTATCTGAATATGTGCCACAGAGTTTTTGATTCTCTGCCCTTTGTGCGCGGCGAACAGGTGTGGGCTTTTGCCGATTTTCAGACGGGCGAAGGAATTATGCGCGTTGACGGAAATAAGAAAGGTATCTTTACCCGCAGCAGACAACCAAAAGCCGCCGCGCATCTCTTAAAAGAGCGGTGGGAAGGATTACCGTTGCGGTTCAAATCAGAGGAGGAATGATAATGTATAAAAAGAGGGTTCTCTGCTTCATGCTCGCCGTGTTATTGATATTACCCGCTCTCGCGGCGTGCGGCGGCGATGCCGGCGGAGGCAATGCGTCATTCACTTGGTGGATAATACAAGGTGCGGATGCCTCTTATTACGCGGCCTACGAAGATAATCCCGCCGTCCGCTATATGCTGTCAAAGACTTACAACGGCAGTAAAATTAGCCTCAACTTTATGGTTCCCGTAGCCGGTTCAGAGCAGGACAACTTCAACACCCTGTTGGCCACAGGTGAGTATGCGGACATTATGGTTACGACCCAGTACCAAGGCTCTATCGAAGAACTGTATCGGGAGGGCATTATTCTGGATTTAACCGAATACATCGACAAATGGATGCCTAATTATAAGGCACTTTTAGAAAGCGACCCCGAAGCCTATATGTACGCTGCCCATATTGTTGACGGCGAACGCAAAAATTTGATACTGCTGGAGTTCGGCGACATAGTGGCGGACACATGGTGCGGTTACCAATACAGGCGGGACTGGATTGTAAAATATGGAAAAAACCCTTTTGACGGAAGTGGATTCAGCGGCAGTTACGACAGCGATGGGGAGTGGACGGATAATGTTATATTTCCCAATGGCGGCACTTATCCGATTTATATAAGCGACTGGGAATGGATGCTGAACATCTTTGCCGCCGCCATTGCTGACCTTGGTATTTCCGATGGCTATCCTATAAGCATCGGGTACGGCGGATATTTCGGCACAGGCGACATATTCACCGGTTTTGGCGGCGGCGGTCCCACTTGGCATATCGACCCGAACAACCAAATACAATTCGGCGGAACTTCCGCAAATATGCGCGCATATCTGCAATGTATGAACACATGGTTTGAGCGGGGGTGGATTGACAGGGCTTTTGCAGAACGCTCGGCGGATATGTTCTATCGTATAGATGATGCCGGAGTGCGGCAGGGAAAGGTTGGTATGTGGATAGGCATACAGTCTCAGCTCGGATCGGGATTAGACAGCGACATGGGATTTGCCGAAGGCATGGTTTCCTTCGCTGCCCGCCAGCCTATTAACGATCTGTACGGAGGTTCTGAAGTTCAGGGCAAGACCCCCTATTCCATGTATCAGATATCCAGAATCGGCGGGAGCTTAACCATCACTAGCAAAGCCGCTGAAAAAGACTTGGAAACACTGTTCACCTTCTTGGATTCCCTGTACACAAAAGAAGGCGGTTTGCTTATCCAGAGAGGGTTGTCAAAAGAACAGGTAGACGAAACCCAAGACGAATTTTACCTGCGTCATGGTCTGACGGAGGGAGGCTACCGCCCCGTTGAGACAGAGAGCGGAACTAAATATGAGATAACGGACGAGATTTACAATGACTTGGGTACGTTGGCGCAAGCTGCGGCCGCCCTGAGGCTTGGCACCGGCTGGGTTCCGCAGTCACTGCTGCAACCGCGAGGGTCGGGAAACTTCCTGCAAAGTCTGGATGAATGGATTGTATATAAATCCACCGGATTTATGCAGCCGTCTTTCACGGCTATGCTCGCATCGGAAGACGCAAGACTTTACGCCAGAGGCAATACACAGGTCACTGAATTTTTGGAGCAAAATCTGCCGTTGTTTGTGCGCGGTCAGCGCAATCCATTTGACGACACAGACTGGAATAACTACGTAGACGCACTTGAACGTTACAATCCGGGAAGAGTAACGGTTCTGTTTCAAAACTTGTTAAGTACACTTGCAGGAAAATAGGAGGTATTTTTATGAAACGTTTAATTAGTATTATCACGGTTTTAGCTCTAAGTATTACTTTACTGGCATCATGCGGAAATAACGGCGACAACTCCGCCGCCACTGCCACCCCAACGCAATCCCAAACGGAAGATACTGCGGATAAAAGTCAGGAATCCGCTGCGGTCGCTTCAACAGACCCATTGGATATGATAACGGAAGGGTATTATGTGTATTCTTTTAACGCGCCGGGGCATGGCGACTTCGTGCAATTTTTCAGATTTTACCCTGAAGCTCCCGTGTTAGGTTCGGTTTTCTATGCGGGCTTTACCAACAACAGCTCCCTTTTCGCCGGGACATATACTGTTGAACCGATGGAGTACAGTTACCGCTGTGCCGTTGACAGGGATAATTCCGTTGCGGAAAATTTTGTAGATGGAGTCGCGCCCTATACCATAACCTTTTACGATTTCAACGGAAATGTTTTGGATGCCTGCGGTTTTGACGGCAGTATCCTGTACAACGACATGACGGTAATAAGCGCAATGGGTTCAAGCAGGGTAATGTACCATCATGATACCGATGGTCCGGCATCCAAGTTTGCCGGAACTTTTGCCGGAGAAATGGGTGTAACCTATTTGTCCTTTGTCGTGGAGGATGACCCCATAGGCGTGGTAAACCTTTTGCATAATCAAACTTATATGGATATGGTGGGTATGCTTATAGAGGGCATTTGGACAATGGAAGCAGGCGCGGGAGGCGGCTTCAATTATAACCTTATACCCGAGTTTGACATAGATACCCCGGCTGTGCTGGCGGTTTCGGCGGATACCCTTACGGCGGTATACACCCCCGAAGGCGGTTCTCCAATTAAAATGGTAAACGTGTCCTCAATGGAAGCTCAGGTGGAACACATATTTACCGGGGAAGCTCATATCGCGGCATACGATACGGATGCGCCTCTTACGCTGAGCCTGTATGACGATGGTACGGTCATTTTGGATATGGTGCTGTTTAATAACAATGTAACTGTGGACACCGGAAACTACACCATGGTTAACGACTATACTTTCGGTATCTCTTTCGATAACGCGGGAGATTTACAAACGGAAATAGATTTCGGCACCTTCGTAATTACCTTGGATTACAAAAGTGAGATGGATCAGATAGGATCTATTGAAGCAATACTGACCCTCGGAAGCGCGGAGGCCGACAGCGGCGGTGCGGATGAACTGTTTTCATTTGACAGCGGCGAGGGCAGCAGCACAACATTGACACTTTATGGCGACGGCACATATCGGTTCGGATTCGATGCTTATGGCGTTGAGGAGTTCGGGACATGGATTTTTGAATCCTATAACCTTACGCTCATTCAGGAAAACGGCAACGAAATTGTATCCAATATCGGTGAAGGTCACTCCATGATTATAGGATATGTGGCGGTGGTAAGCGACCAACTGGCAGACACCTTTACCGCGCCTGCGGAGTTATGGGGCGGCGCGTTGGTTAACTGATTAGTGTGCAGGAAACCCGCCCGTTGGCACAGGGCGGGTTTCATTTAAGAATAATTTGTTAGAAGGGGTAGTCGTATGGCAGCTAATAAAATCAAACATAAAAACACCTCCTCAAATGAGCCGCTGTCAAAGGATTTGAAGCGTAATTGGGTGATGTATTTGCTGTTTATACCTGTGGCGGCATATTTTATCACATTTAATTATATTCCCATGGCCGGTATTGTCATGGCGTTTCAAGATTTCAGCTTTGCCAGAGGTATTTTCGGCAGCACCTTCGTTGGTTTTGATAATTTTGTGGATTTGTTTACAGGTTCGGCTTTCGGGACGGTTATGCGAAATACCATTGCCATGGCAGCCCTTAACCTTACTTTGGGCTTTTTCGCCCCTGTTGTGCTGGCGTTTATTATCTGCGAAACTCCGTATAAAAGATATCGGCGTTTGATTCAAACAGTTTCATATATGCCTTACTTTGTAGCGGCTGTAGTTGTAACGCAGTTGGTTAGGGAACTGCTTGGCACAAACGGGGGCGTTACACTCTTCCTGTCCATGTTCGGGCTTGATAAACAGAACTGGCTGGCCAATCCCAATATACCGGTGTTCTGGCTTATAAATACCTTTACGGATATATGGCAGGGTGCGGGTTTTGGTACAATCGTATATATCGCCGCCATACATAATATAAGCGGCGACCTTCACGAGGCTGCGGCAATCGACGGCGCGGGACGGTGGATACGGCTTACGAAAATCACATTACCCGGCATATTCCCAACCATTACTTTATTCTTCGCCCTGCGAATCGGGCTTGTGTTTGTAACGGGATTTGACAAAATCCTATTACTGTATATGCCTACCACATACGCTACCGCCGATGTGCTGACAACCTATACCTTCCGTATGGCTTTCGGTGCCGGAGGCGGCAATTTCGGACTTTCGGCAGCATCCGGGTTGTTCCAGTCGGCAGTTGGCACATTCCTGCTTATTTTCTCTAATTGGCTTAACAGGCGGCTTACTAAAAACTCATTATTCTAAAAGGAGACGGGACAATATGAATAAATATAGAAGACCGCGCGAAGGCATGGTTGAACATACAGGAGCCTTGTCCCAACTTACCAACTTTATTTTAGCGGCACTGTTGGCCGGTATAGCGTTTTGTGCTTTTGTGCCTCTGTGGCACGTGCTGATGGCATCTATATCTGAAGGCGAACGAGTACTGGCTCAATCCGGTATTTTGTGGTGTCCCGCAGGTTTCGCAAACCTAAACGGGTATCAGTTGATTTTCCAAGATGCCAGCATAGTAAGGGGTTACTTAAATACGATTATGTACGTAGTTCTCGCCACCGGGTTGGGTGTAATAATAAATACTTTGGGAGCCTATACTCTCAGTCAGCCGTCACGATTCCGTATGATTCTGGTTTTCTTTGTTGTGTTTACCTCACTGTTCAGCGGCGGTCTGGTACCTACTTATATGGTAATACGGTCATTGGGAATGGTAGGCACACCCCTGTCGCTGATTATACCCGGATGTACAAATGCCTTCTTTTTACTGATGCTGATGAACGGATTCCGCCGTGTGCCGGAATCAACGGTAGAATCCGCTAGAATAGACGGTGCCGGACATATAAGGGTTATGTTCCGGATTATGCTGCCCCAAGCTCGCGGTATGTTACTGGTAACAATCATCAATTCAGTGGTTATGCAATGGAACTCTTGGTTTCCCGCGTCCATTTATGTCACCAACCAACGGCACTACTGGCCGCTTCAGTTGTGGATTCGGCAGATTGTGTCTGAAAACGTCAATATCCTTCAATCCGCCAACCCGAATTTTAATCGCTGGCTTATTCAGTACGCGGTAATAATTGCCGCCACACTCCCTATTTTATTAGTGTTCCCATTCTTCCAAAAACAGTTAGAAAAAGGGATGTTGGTCGGTAGCGTTAAAGAATAACAATATGAATGCGAGGGTAAAAGATATGGTTATAAAAGATGTTAACGGCGTTGGTCGTGTTGAGGTTAAAACACCGGCATTGCCCGATTATATGAAAAGAGTTTCGGGTACATACACCCGTACCGGCAAAATCATGGTGAGTTATCGGCGTGATGACCGCCCGGAAGAAAAGGATTATACCTATATCGCCGTAGCTGACGGACATGGATTCCGCGATATTTTCGCGGGGATAATCCCTGTACATCCCAAAGCTAACGGTATCCGTTATATGGTATACAACGATAACAGGCGTGTCCTGTTGGGAGATTATGTGTTGGAATGCACGCCTGATATTGATAATTGCGAAAAGGCGGAACTTATCCCAATACAGTACCCTTGGGGTTTGAAAGATGACGAGCGTATTTTTATGAACTGGTCTGAAATTATTATTTCACCGGATAACGAGTGCATTTGCTGGACGATTTTATTTAATGGTATGCGGGGAGCCGCTAACGGTTTCGGACAGCTTGTCCGGGAGGACAAGGTGTATGTTATCAAAAACGCGCAAATCATCAGCAGTACCGCCGCATATGAACCTGACCCGAAGCGGCATGGATATATGTTGGCGAAACCCATGCGTGGCGGCGAAGTTAAGCAATTTGTAAGGGGCGGCACGGCTATATCTTTGGTTGGCGGCAGTACATCGGCACTGACAGACTCTGTCGTGCAGGACTTATTTTCAGAAGATATTGAGCAAGTCACCAAACTGCCCGGTTACGAGGAAACTACAATTTTTTCACCTGATGAAAAACTGGGACTTGTAATGAGTACACGGGATTCTATGAAAACAAACTGCGCGATTCTGGGACTTTTACCGCGCCCATATGCCATGCTGGTGACAATGGGGATGATTAATGTTGTGTATTTATACTGCGTTGCGGGGGTGAGGCAATTCCGCAAGGGTAATATAGGACCCGCGTTGATTGAGATTGATAAATCCGTGGCGGGCGGGGACTACCGGGGCGCGGTGTTATGCGACCCGGAAAGCGAATGGGTATACTGCTCCCCCATGACATGGCATCCGGGCGGCAAAGCCGCAATCTGGCCGGAAGTAAACCGTGGCACACTGGAATACCGTCTGCGGGTGGCGGAATTGTTGGATTACAAACCGCAAGCTACCATACCCATAAAGAAAACCCCTGTAAATATTTCTTATGGAATCCGTGATGAAAGCGTGCTTTGGCAAGCGCAAGCCCCGATACCGGAATTAAGAATCGCGGGTAAAGCCGGAGGCGATATGGTTCATAAACGGGAAGGCGGCGTTGCTGAATCAACATTCAACCAATTTACCGATGATGGTAAATCTTTCTTTGACGGTTGGGAAAAAAGCGGATTTGATGCTGAGGGCAATGTGTTTTTTGAGGCAGACATGAAAATGTACGGGGAGCAGGTCGGAGAAATGAAATTTAAGCTCACCTTTACCGCCATGAGCTTTACCGAACCCTGTAAACTCATTAAATCAAAAAGCTATGGTTACGCGGAATATTTGAATACCCGGCTTGAAGTTGAAGATATGGAAGAGTAAATAACGAATGGAGTGCGGCAATGAAAGCAGTACAATTAAAAACAGACTACAGGCATTCTCCCCTAGGTATTGATAATCAAACCCCGCTGTTTTCATGGAAATGTGAAGGGGGAATCAAGCAGTCTGCTTTCCGGGTTTTGGCGAAAGATGAATCCGGCACGGAAATATTTGACAGCGGTAAAGTGCAGACCGATTCCATGAGATGCCGCTACAGCGGGAATCCACTGGTCAGCAGGCAGCGTGTTACTTGGGGTGTTACTCTGTGGGACGAAAAAAAGCGTGAGGAACAATCCGAAATAGCTGCCTTTGATATGGGATTATTAAACCCCGGTGACTGGCAAGCCGACTGGATTTGCGGCGTGGATACTGACAAGGAAGAACGGCTGCCCGCAGATTATTACAAAAGGGATTTCAATGTATCTAAGCCGATTAAATCAGCCAGACTGTATGCTACCGCTTGCGGGGTATATACGGCTTTAGTAAACGGTAAACGTGTAAGCGATATTTTAGCTCCCGGATATACGCAGTATGACAAACGCTTGTATTATCAAACTTATGATGTAACCAACCTTTTGCTTATGGAGAATAATTCGTTGGAATTTACCGTTGGTGACGGTTGGTATAAGGGTAAGGTAGGCAACGACAACTTGGAATATATGTACGGAGGGTATCAAACTAAGTTACTGGCGCAGTTGGAGATTAAATATGAGGACGGAATCCGGGAAGTTATAGGTACGGACAGTCAATTCTTGTGGTGTAATGACGGTCCTGTGGGTTATAACGATATGAAGGACGGCGAGGTATACAATGCCGGAAAAACACCGTCTTACTCAGCTAACGCCGTGGAAACCGCACATAATATACACCCTATTGCCAATTTACATGATGGTATTTTTGAACACGAACGGTTTGTGCCTAAACTGGAAGTCTCACCCTCAGGCAGAAATATACTAAATTTCGGTCAGAACTTAGCCGGATATGTACGCTTTAAGCCCAACGGAAAACCGGGGGATACCATTACAATAAAAATGTTTGAAATAACTGACCACGGTGAATACACCGATGTTAACATACGCAATCCCGCCCTGCCGGATTTTCCCGCAGTACAGCAGATTACATATATCTGCGGGGAGGAAAATAACTGGTTTCAACCGGATTTCTTCTGCTCCGGCTTTCAGTACGCTTTGGTAGAAGGTATGGACAGTGTAAATCCGACAGATTTTGAAGCGGTAGCGTTGTATTCAAAAATGAATTTCACCGGGCAGTTTTCCTGCTCCAATGAGTCAATCAACAAATTTCTATGCAATACCGTATGGAGCTTAAAAAGCAACTTTGCGGATGTACCCACGGACTGCCCACACAGGGAAAAGAACGGTTGGACCGGTGATGCCCAAGTTTTCGCTAAAACTGCCGTCTACTTGGCGGATACCTACGCTTTTTTCCGTAAGTGGCTTAAAGATGTGCGGGACTGCCAGAGAGAGGATGGGCGTGTAGCCAACGTATGTCCCAAAACCGCCAAGATGGGTATGGCTGATGTGCTGAACGGTTCTGTGGGTTGGGCGGACGCGGCTGTTATTATTCCATATACCTTATGGAAATCCTACGGGGACATCAACTGCGTTACGGAGAATTACGATTTGATGCACGGTTGGAAGGAATATGTAATCAAAGCGGCCTCAGATAAATCTATTTATCAACCGGCGGAGGATGGTTCTCCCCAAAAGCAGATGGAAGCTATAATAAAACCGTTTTTGCTTCCCTATTCGCCTTATAATCGTTTTATTATCGAGTCCGGTCTGCACTGGGGCGAATGGTGCGAACCCGGCGTGGACAGCATGGCGGGCGGGTATATAGAAATAGCGAAACCTAAGCAGGAAGTAACCTGCGCTTATATGCACTATTCCATGACATTGCTTGAGGAAATGCTGCTTGCCATAGATAAAAGCGAAGAGGCGGCACAATGCAAGGAATACGCAGACGGCGCGAAGGCGGCGTATAATTTCCACTTTGTAAAAGATAACGACATTGAAGCCCTGCGGCAAGCTCCCTATGTCCGCGCCCTTGCCCTAGGTTTGCTTGACGGCGAAGCCATTAAAAATGCGGCTCATCGGTTAAATGAAATGGTGGTGAACGGAGGATACAAGGTGGGTACGGGATTCCTCTCCACGCCGTTTATATTGCAAGTTCTTATGAAACACGGATATGGGGACACGGCTTACACGATGTTGGAGAACAAAGATGCACCCAGTTGGCTGGCTATGGTGGAGCAAGGCGCTACAACGGTTTGCGAGCATTACGAAATCTACAACGAAGACGGAAGCCCGAAAAGCATTTCTCTTAACCATTATTCACTCGGAGCGGTATGCGGGTTTTTATTTGATACGGTGTGCGGTATTAGTGTCGCCGGGGAAAACCGTTTTGTAATTAAACCAATACCGGGTGGCAGTTTGGAATGGGCGGAAGCAAGTTATGATTCCGTATACGGAAAAGTAACCGGCCGTTGGGAACGGAACGAGAATGGGTATACTCTCAGTTTTGAAATTCCTGCGAATACATCGGCGGCAATTCACTTGCCGGACGGAAAAGTCTATGAGGCAGGCAGCGGCACTTATACCTATGCGGGACATCATTGGGGTTATAATCAGAAGGAAGGGGCTGCGCCGTAATAAATCAAAACCACCACATAAACATCAACATCGGGGAGAGTTCGCATTAGTTCCTAATACCTGACGATGAAAATAATTACCGCAAATTTAAGATACAGCAAACAAATATAGTGATATACAGTTTTGCGATTCTTGTGTAAAATCCAGACACCACTATATAATCAATCTTTAAGCCAACATGAAAGAGACAGTGTATGCGCCTTGGAATGATGAAAAGGAGTTGCGCCGTATGAAAATAGTTCAATGCCGCACAAACCATCTTGAATCCCCCATGGGATTCAAAATAGGAAAGCCCGTTTTTTCCTACAAGGTGACCGAAGCCAAAGGGAAAAAGCAGACCTCGGCACGTATCAGATTATCCGCAGCGGTCGATATGACCGCCGTTGTGTATGACACCGGATTGTCTGATTCCATTAACAGCTTGGCTCATACGGCGGATATTAAACTGTCCCCCCGCACCCGTTATTACTGGGACGTGACCGTTCAAAGTGACGCGGGCGAGGAAGCGGTCAGTGAATTGAACCGGTTTGAAACAGGAAAGCAAGACGAGAAGTGGCAGGCGGAATGGATAACCTGCGAGAGTTCAGACAGTCGCCATCCGATTTTCAGCACGCCGTTAACTATATCAAAACCTGTCACTCAAGCCAGACTGTACATATGCGGGTTGGGGCTGTACGAAACCCATATCGGCGGCGTGCGTGTCGGGAACGAGCGGCTTACGCCCTACTGCAACGATTACAATGAATGGCTGCAATATCAAACCTATGATGTCACTTCGCTCGTCAAGGACGGTGCGTCTATTGAAGTCATGCTCGGAAACGGGTGGTATAAGGGGCGTTTCGGCTTTGTCTCAAAGCCGGATTCTGAGGGATATTACGGCAGCACATGGAAGCTGTTGGCGGAACTGCGGGTTCTTCACCCCGATGGCAGTGAAACCGTCATTGGAACAGACGACAGTTGGAAGGTTTCGCGGGGTAATATCGTGTTTTCCAACATATATGACGGAGAAGTTCGCAACGATACACTTGAGCCTGTTCAAACCGTTTCCGCTTCTTTATGCGAGGAAACACTGCCGCAGCCGACCGAACGTTTAAGTACTCCTGTAGTCGTATGCGAAGAATTAACTCCCATAGCGTTAATACATACTCCGATTGGCGAGACGGTGCTTGATTTGGGGCAGAACATAACAGGAAGTTTCCGCCTAAAGGTTTGCGAACCCAAAGGCTCGATTATCTATCTGCAATTCGGTGAGCATATGCAGGACGGCAATTTCTACCGCGATAATTTACGCAGCGCGAAAGCGGAATATACTTATACAAGTGACGGGCATGAGCATATACTTGAACCGAAATTTACTTTTTACGGTTATAGATATGTCAAGGTGACGGGAATCACGACCTTGAACAAAGAAGACTTCACAGGTCTGGTTCTGCTCTCATGGCTGCCGCCCTCCGGTAAGATAAAAACCGGGCATGAGTTGGTTAATAAACTTATATCCAATGCCGAATGGGGCATGAAAGGAAACTTCCTCGATGTACCGACAGATTGTCCACAACGTGACGAACGTATGGGGTGGACGGGCGATACTCAGGTCTTCGGTGCAACGGCTTGTTACTTCCGCGACTGCTATGCTTTTTACCGTAAATTCCTGTACGATGTCACGCAGGAGCAGAAGCCGTTAAACGGGATGGTTCCCAATGTTGTTCCCTCTTTCGGCGAGGCGGGGTGCGCGGCGGTTTGGGGTGATTTAGCCTGTATCATGCCGTGGACGGTTTACCTGTTTTCGGGCGATGTGACAATTCTTCGCGACCAGTACGACAGCATGAAGGCATGGGTGGACTACATCACCCGTATAGACACCGACAGCGGCTGGCAGGAAGCGTTCCATTTCGGCGACTGGCTGGCGTTGGATAACCCTCGCGGCGGCACTGAGCAAACCTTCGGAGGTACAAACGAGGGCTATATCGGCTATGTGTATTACGCCTACAGCGCACAGCTTGTCTCGCGTGCCGCCGATATTTTAGACAGAGCGGACGACAAGGCAAAATACGCGGAACTGTCTAATCAGATACGCGAGAAAATTCTAAAAGAATACTTTTCACCAAACGGACGCTGCTGTATCAACACGCAGACCGCCCTGATTCTGGCATTGCGGCATGGTTTGCCGCCCGACACCGAGAAAACAAGAAACGCGCTAAAGCAGAAGTTCAGGGACAGTGACGGCAAGCTCCAAACAGGCTTTGTGGGTACTCCCCTGTTATGTCCGGTGCTGTCTGAAAACGGCATGACCGAGAAAGCGTATGACCTGTTATTAAATGAAGATTATCCCGGCTGGCTGTTCTCCGTAAAACTCGGGGCGACTACAATCTGGGAGCGGTGGAACAGCGTGGAGGCGGACGGGCGTATGTCGTCAACCGGAATGAACAGCCTCAACCATTACGCTTACGGGTCTATTGTGGAGTGGCTGTTCAGATACGCGGCGGGGTTAAAACCTGTCGAGGGCAATCCCGGCTTCCGTCATGTTCTGATACAGCCTGAACCTGATATTAGATTGGAATCGTTGGATATGACCTGCGACTCATCGGCGGGAATATATCGTATCCGTTGGGAGTTTGATAAAGGTGAAAATATAAAGTTGGATATTGAAATACCGTTTAACTGCACTGCGGAGCTGAAGCTGCCATACGCGCCGGAACGCTTGCCGGAAGGGCATTCACTTCCCGCGCAAAGCGAAGACGGCAGTTACTTATTAACTTCGGGGGTATATTCGGTATCGTATACGGTTCAGCTAAACCGCAGATGTATGTCGGCGGATTGCACACTACAGGAGCTGCTTGACGACCAATATGCCAAAAATGTTCTGATACGCGCCATACCGGGGATACTCAGCGTTCCGCCCTCTATGTGCGATAAAACCTTGAGCGAGCTGCTCATAATGATTCGCGGCGAAAACGCGGCGAAAGAAATCGCGGCTGTTAACAAGGAACTGAAACAGGTCTAAATCACTCACAAATATGCCGCTGTTAAAACAAATATAGTGATATACATAATGCGATGTGTTGTGTAAAATGGTTGTATCTATAGTGGTACAGCCATATTTTTTTGGTAAATATAAACACGGAGGTAAGAAAAATGAAAAAGATTCTGTCAATTTTACTTGCGTTCTTAATGCTGTTTGCTATCCTGTCCGCCTGCGGCAGTACCGATGATAAGGACACCGCCGTACTGAAAACCGAAGAGTTTACCTATTGGTTATCTGTCGGCGAGAGTTCACTGTATTACACACAATATCAAGACAATCCTGTTATGCAGTATATTATGAACAACATGACCTTCAAAAACAAGGACGGTGAAGACACAAAAATCAGCCTTAAATTTGAAACTCCCGCCTCGGGGCGGGAAGTAGACACCTATAACCTGATGATTTCAACGGACAGCTTACTTGACATAATGTGCATGAATTTCGGTATGCCCGTTGAGGATATGTACGAAGCCGGACAGATACTGGATCTCACCTATTATGTTGAAAATCATATGCCTAACTTCAAGGCGTATGTAGACGCGCATCCCGAATTGTACCCGTATCTCACAAAGGTGGTTGACGGCGAGAGAAAGTTTTTGAATATTCCGGGAGCGTTGGATCAGGCTAACATATACGATCAATTCTGCGGGGTTTGCTACAGGAGAGACTGGATTGTCAAGTACGGAAGCCCGCCCGCCGAGCTCTGGTCGCTCGACGCGAACAACAACAAGGTGTTCGCGCCTAACCCCAACGCGGGTGTTCCGTTCTCTTTCCGCTACACGCTCGACAAAGACGGAAACAGCATAGACACAACGGAGCTGACCGATAACGTTGATTCCGAGAGCTGGGTGGACAACATTATATTCCCAAGCGGTAACGCCGACCCGATTTATATAAGCGACTGGGAATGGATGATGGAGATTTTCGCCCGCGCCATTGCCGACCAAGGCATCAATGACGGATATGTTATGAGCCTGTATTACCCCGGCTATATTCAAACGGGAGATATTACGTGCGGCTTCGGCGGCAAAGGTCCGTACTTCCAAATTGACAGGGACACGGGAAGAGCCACGTTCGGCGCGGCGGAGGAAGGCTTTAAGTCTTACTTGCAGTGCATGAACCAATGGTATCAGAACGGTTGGATTGATAAGGAGTTCCAAGATAAGAACGATATGTTTTTCCAAATCGACGAGACAAAAATCTATCAGGGCAAAATTGCCCTGTGGATGGGCGCGGCAGCCCATGTCGGGTCAAGAATCAGGTCGGATGTGCAGCCTCTGACAGACGGCGCGATGGTTTTCGGCGCGCCTCAGCCCATAAATGACATTTACGGGCATGATTCGACAAAATTTGTACAGCCGTATGATATGTTCGGCGGCGGCGACTTGCTTGGCGGCGGCGTTTGCGTGACAAACAAGGCAAAAGATAAAGACATAACCGTACTGATGGGATTTTTAGATTTCTTCTTTTCAGAGGAAGGCTCGATGCTCAAGACAATGGGGTTCAGCAAAGAGCAGTTAGAGCAGTTCCCCTCCGAACTCTATGATAAACACGGTCTGTCAGAGGGAGCGTATAGCAAAACGGCGGACGGAAAATTTATGTTTGACCCGATTATGGAAATGGACGACGGCGGCATCCGCAGCGTTATGTCGGCTAACCGTATCCCCGGATTAACGAGAAACTCGGTAATCCAATACAACTATACACCCACTTATATACATTCGCGCGAAAATTGGGTCAAATATCCCGCGACAGGCTTTCTCGGCGGTATGTTCAGAGGGCAGATGATGCCGGACGAACAGCGTGTAATGGAACAGGTCGGCACGGTGCTTGAGAGGGAATATATGCACATTGAAGTACCTAAGTTTATAACGGGAGACAAGAATTTCGAGGGCGACTATGACACATTCCTTAACAATCTGGAAAAGAGAAACTATCATCGGGTTGTAGAAGCGTTAAACGCGACAATCGATAGATTGAAATAAGTGAGGATAACATGAAACATATGAACGCTTCCCTCTCCCCCGAAAAACGGGCGGAGCTGCTGCTCGGTTTAATGAGCATAGAAGAAAAAATGGGACAGGTAACCTGCCTGTTCCCCCATATGCCGGACGAATATAAGTCGCCGGAAAGCTATGACCACGGCGTTGGGCAGGTCAGCTCACTGGAAGTACGCGCAATGGATACCTTGGAGGAATGCGCGTGTTTTCAAAGGGAAACCCAAGAGCGTATCATGGCGTTAAGTCCTAATAAAATCCCCGCCATATTCCATATGGAGGGGCTTTGCGGCGCGTTGATTCAAGAAGCGATCAGTTTTCCATCGGGTATCGGGCGCGGTTCGACATGGAATCCGAAGCTGGAGGAAGACATCGGGCGCGTTGTGAGCCGTCAGGAATGCGCGGTCGGCATTACCCAAACGTTAGCACCCGTACTGGACATAGCACGCGACCCCCGTATGGGTCGTCAGGGTGAATCCTACGGAGAAGACCAAACACTGGCGGCGGCTATGGGCGCGGCGTATACCAAAGGTTTGCAGGGTGAAAGCACAGGGGGGCGCAGAACAGACGCGGCGGCAAAGCATTTCGCGGGTTCTCATCAAGCCGAGGGCGGAATCCACGGAACACACGCCGAAATCTCCGAGCGCGCGTTGAGGGAGGTATATTGCAAGCCTTTCCAAGCCGCTATAACGGAAGCGGGTCTCAAAGGCATAATGCCGTGCTATAACTCCATAGGCGGAGAACCGGTATCGGCATCGAAGAGGTTTCTGACCGAACTGCTACGTGATGAAATGGGGTTTGAGGGCGTTACCGTATCGGATTATTGTGCCGTTGCCAATATCCACGAAGTACAGAAGGTTTGCGAGAGCCTCACCGAAGCGGGACTGCGGGCGATGGAAGCGGGCATGGATACGGAACTGTTTTATAAAAAATGCTATAATGACGAACTCTGTGAATGGTTCAAGTCCGGCAAGGTCGATGTTAAAATACTGGATCAAGCCGTCCTGCGTATACTGACGGCAAAGTTTCGCATGGGACTGTTTGAAAACCCTTTCGCGCTTACGGGGCAAGAACTGCGGGACGCTTTTCACCACGCGAAAGACGCGGAAATATCACTTCAAGCCGCACGTGAGTCACTTGTTTTGTTAAAGAATGACGGTACGCTTCCGATTTCTTCTAAAGTCAAGCGTGTCGCCGTTATCGGCTGCCACGCCGCCACCGCGCGTTTCTTCTTCGGCGGTTACACCCACTTTAGTATGGCTGAGGGGCGTTTAGCCGCCATATCAACTATGGCGGGACTGCAAAGCGAGAAAACCGATGAGAAAATCGAAACTTACCCCGGTTCTTCTGTTCAGGTGGATAATGAAGCGTTTGAGGAACTGATGAAGAAGCAGAAACCCGGAATAAAAAGCCTTATAGAACAGCTCAGGGACAGTCTCTGTGATACGGAAGTAGTATATGCCTATGGTTATCCGTTTACCGGAGACGATATGTCGGGACATGACGAGGCTCTCAAAGCCGCGCGAAATGCCGATTTTGTGATTTTGACCCTTGGAGGCAAGCACGGTACCGGAAGTATAGCATCCATGAGCGAGGGTGTTGACGCTTCCTGCATAAACCTCCCGCCCTGTCAGGAGATTTTTATTGAAAAATTGGCGGCTCTTAATAAACCGGTTGCGGCGGTGCATTTTGATGGTCGCCCGATTTCAAGCAACGCGGCGGACAACCATATCGGCGCGATTCTCGAAGCGTGGAGTCCGTCTGAAATGGGAGCGCAAGCCATTGTTGACGTTTTAACGGGCAAATACAACCCGGGCGGTAAACTTCCGGTGTCTGTCGCCCGTCACGCGGGACAGATTCCCGTATATTACAATCACCCCAACGGTTCAAGTTACCATCAGGGTGAGAGCATTGCATTTGCCGACTATGTTGACCTATCGCACAAGCCGCGTTATTTCTTCGGGCATGGGCTGTCTTATACGAACTTTGCGTACTCAAAACTCGCGTTGGATACCAACGAGATTAGCCCTAACGGTCAGATTTCAATTTGCGCGGATATTGAGAACATCGGCGATGTCTCGGGCGATGAGGTGGTTCAGCTCTACATAAAAGACCGCTTCGCTTCCATGACGCGCCCTGTGACGGAATTGGCGGGTTTTAAGCGGATACATTTACAACCGGGCGAAAAGAAGACGGTTTGCTTCAAGCTCAAAGCAAGCCAGCTCGCGTTCCTTGACCGCGAAATGCGGTGGAAAATCGAGGCAGGGGACTATGATGTTTTAGTCGGCGTGTCCTCTGACGACATCAGATTGCGGGGCGGCTTCCGCGTGACGGAGGACAGGCACATCGAGGGGAAAAGCCGTGGATTTTACGCTCAGGCGAAAGTTCTGTAAAGACCGTAACGGGACGCGCGGGAGCGCGTCCCCTACAAGTTGTTTCTGTATTCTGTCGGCGTATTCCCCGTTACTTTCTTGAAAATCTTTATCAAATAACTCTGCGATGAAAAACTGAGCTGTTCGGAGATTTGACTGATTGACAGGTTCGTTGTTTCGAGCAAACGTTTGCACTCGGTAACTTTAATCTCATTTATATACTCCGAAATTGTTTTTCCGGTTTCGCGCTTGAAGTGCGCGCACAGATATGTGACATTCATGCCGAGAACTTCAGCGATAATGGTCGGCGTTGTCTTTTCATAAATACGCCCCAACGCGGTCTTGCTGATATTCATTACCACCGCCGTATTTGTCAATGTCAAGCGGGCACGCGCCGTCCTGCGTGCGAACTCCAAAAACATCTGCTTAAATAAAGCGAAAAGGTCGGTCTGACGGTTCAGCGACTCAACTTGATTTAGATATCTTGTCGTTGTTGAGGTCATAGTATCATAATCCAATCCGCCTTTAAGAGCCGCTCTTGACGCTACCCCCAACGAGAAAAGCACGATGTTCTTCATTGACCGGATTGCGTCTGCGGCAACCGGGGGAACAAGGTCTGAATCGGTACTTTCGATTTTACTGAACATACTCTCCAGCAGTTCCGGTTTGCCGTACTCAACACATGATATAAGTTCCTTTTCAAGAACATCATTGAAATGCTCGATATAGTCGGGCAGCGGCTGCGGCTCTTTTACATCAACACTGCCTTTAATATACGGGACAAATGCCAAATCACGCCCCGATACACCGTTAAGGAGATAATCCAAGTAAAACAGCATCGCGCGAAACCGCCGCAAATCACAGAGCGGGGTGCTGTTTAACCATATAATTAACTCGTCAACACGGTCGGCGGGCTGTTGCAAATCAGAGAGGATTTTCCGCGCTTGGTTGCGGGTACAATCCCTTGACATTACCGGACCGACCAAAACATAATCCTCCGATTCTCCAACGCGCACCATTCCGTAATACTGATGCTCATGCACCACGGTATAACACAGGCTGTGAGGGGAGTTCACCGCGCACTTTATAATCAGCGAAGCGGGATTCGGCTCGAAGCCGCCGCTTGTATAAGTACACACCGAACTCTCGTAAAGCTGCAACGGAATTTTTGTCACCGCGTACAGCATTTGCAGCAATGTACAGTCAATCATATACAACCCTCCCGATTTTTCATTCGCCTAAGTATAGTATAGCATAAACAAATATAATGGTATACGAATTTTTTCAATTTCGTTAAAATTATTATATAACTATTCAGGAAGATGGTGGCTAAAGTGAAAGAACTGTACGATGCTAAGAAAGACCCTGAATTTCAAAAGCCCTATGTTGACATTGACGAGTGGAGAGAAGACGCGGTCCGCTATCGGTACATACACGGCGGGTTCGAGGGTACGGATACAAGATTTTCGTTTTTCTTTCCCGATAAAGAGCAGTATAAAGGACGGTTTTATCACTTTATGGCACCCGCTCCCGGCAGTGAAAACGCTTCTATCCTCAGGGAAGGCGAGGAGGACAAAATCGCGTTTGCGATAACTCACGGCGCGTATTTTGTCGAGACAAATATGGGCGTTACAAGCCCCTTCGCGCCTGTTTCCGACCCGACCCTTATCTATCGCTCAAGCGCGGCGGCGGCGGAATATTCCCGCGTTAAAGCGGCGGAATTATACGGCGAACACCGCCCTTTCGGATATGTCTACGGCGGCAGCGGCGGCGGTTATAAATCCACAAGCTGCTTGGAAAGTGCCACAGCTTGGGACGGAGCCGCTCCTTATATAATCGGTTCGCCCATGGCGATTCCAAACGTGTTTTCCGTTCGCGCTCTCGCAAGGCGCATACTCCGCAATAAACTGCATTTGATTGTGGACGCTATGGAACCGGGCGGCGACAAAGATTTTATAGAAAAGTTGTCCGAAGAGGAACGGTCGGTGTGGAACGAGGTCACACAAATGGGCTATCCGACCCGCTCATGGTTCTTCTATGAGACAATGGACGATGGCGCGCTCCCCGTCCTAACGCCCGGTATCGAGCGCATTGACAGCACATACTATAAGGATTTCTGGACACTGCCGGGCTATGAGGGAACTAATCCTAACGGCTCTGCCGCCAAGGACAGGATATTCTTTGAAACTGCTATAGCAGATATTCACGTCCCCGAACGTGACGGCGAGATAAAACCTGATGCCGATGAAAGCGGCGCGGATAACTCATGGAAGCAGAATCGCGGCGACAAAGGATTAAGCTCACGCCCCATGTTGCGCCTTGATAACGCACCAACGGGCGACTTGTACCTATACGGCACAAAAATAGTTTTCGTAACGGGCGAAGCGGCGGGATACAGCGTCCCTCTGGAATCGCTTGACAATAAAACAGCGGTAATCGGCGCGGGATTCGGACAGCCCGACATCCTTGAAAACCTTCTGAAAGTTAAGACAGGCGATAAAATCCGTCTGGATAACTCGGATTACATCGCCATCCAATACTACCACCGCCATCAAGTACCCGATTCGAGCTACCCCGTGTGGAATCAATTCCGTGATGATAAGGGTGCGCCGTTATACCCGCAGCGTCCGATGCTTGTCGGACCGATGATTTCGGCGGGCGGCGCGGGTTCACTGCAAAGCGGTCGCTTTAACGGAAAGATGATTGTTCTCGCAGCCTTGATGGATGAAAGCGCGTTCCCGTGGCAGGCTGATTGGTATCGCCAAAGGGTAAAGGAAGCGTTGGGCGATAACACCGATGACTCTTTCAGATTATGGTTCATGGATAATGCCCTGCATGATGACAGGTATACCACCACCGATGAGCTGCACTTAATCAGCTACTTGGGTGCGCTTCATCAGGCGTTGCTTGATTTGTCTGACTGGGTGGAAAACGGGACAGCTCCCGCCGAAACATCGGTATATGCCGTTGAGAACGGTCAAATGGTTGTTCCCGCCACGGCTGACGAACGAAAGGGCGTTCAGCCCGTGATCCGCCTAAAGGTTAACGGAGGCGAAGCCGCGCATATTTCATGCGGTGAGGCCGCCTATTTCAACGCCGATGTCTCGCTTCCCGCAGGGACAGGCAAGCTGACCTCTGCGGAATGGAGTTTTGAGGGTGAGGGTTATACAGATGAAGGCACATTCAGCGGCATGAGCGCGGACGGCGCAAGCGCAACGGTCGAAGCGGTATATCATTTCAACAAACCGGGAACATATTTCGCTGTTTTGCGGGTAAAAGCGCAGAGGCACGGCAACGCAGGCTGTATCTTTACACAGGTAAAGAACCTGTGCCGTGTGCGCGTTGTCGTTAAATGACACACCCGGATGAGCGCGTAGGCGCGAAACGCCTCCTGCTCTGGACGAGCAGGTCCGTTTCCCAAGGCTGTCATGTAATTATACTGGGATTTTTGGCTATTTACTGCACGGATACGCTGTTAATGCCCGCTTCACTGGTTGGTGTCCTGCTGATGGTAAGCAAGATATTCGATGCTTTCGCAAGTATGATAGCAGGGTACATAGTTGACAAGACAAACACAAAGCTGGGGCGCGGAAGACCTTATGAACTCAGCATTATCGGATTATGGTTCTGCACATGGCTTCTGTATTCATGTCCGCCTGAGTTCGGTATATTTGCCAAGAGCGCGTGGGTACTGGCAATGTATATCTTTATCAACTCGATTTTTTCAACATTTCTTCACGCAAACAACTTGGTTTACATGGTTCGTGCCTTTCCCCAAAAACAGTTTGTCGCGCTGACATCTTACGGAAACATTATAGTCATGCTGTTCACGGTGGGCGTAAAGATTTCGTTCCCGATTCTTATGGCAAAGATAGCGACCTCGGCTCAGGGATGGAGTTCACTGATGGCGATTTACGCCATACCGCTCGGGTTGATTGGATTGCTTAGATTTATCACAATCAAGGAAAACGCGGCGGCAGACGTGAAAGCAAACGATAGTATACGGCTGAAAGACGTTGGTATCTTACTAAAGACAAACCCCTATATCTACATTGTGGCGTTTATGGGGCTGATATTCAATTTGGCAATGAATATGGGGATAACGCAGTATTATTTTACTTACATTGTTAAGAATATGGAACTAATGGGGGTTCTCGCGCTTACACAGGCAACCATAATACCGCTGATTCTTATATTTCCGCGATTGATTAAGCGCGTGTCGCCCGTTAAGGTTATCACCGCCGGAATTATCTGTATGTGCGTAGGATACCTTGTCAACTTTATCGCTTTAGACAGATTCCCGCTTCTTGTGACGGGTGCGTTGCTCACCGGGGTCGGCGGCGTTCCTATAGCCGTGCTGGGCGTTATGCTGACAATAGACTGCGCCGATTACAACGAGTGGAAGAAACGTCCGCGTATGGAGGGAACTCTCAGCAGTGTCAACGCATTTGCCGGAAAGCTCGGGACGGCGTTAGGCGCGGGTCTTTTGGGAATACTGCTTGGAGTGTCGGGATACACCGGGGTTATGGACACGATGCCCGAATCGGCGTTTACAATGATTCGCCTGATGTACAGCGTGATTCCCATCGCCTTGTTCAGTGTCGTCATTGTCGCGCTGAGGTTCTACAAGCTCGATAAACTGATGCCGCAGATACGCGGTGAAACCGGAGCTTCTAAAAATGAGCGTTAACCAATTTATATATTATTAAGGAGAAAAAAAATGAAAACTTTGAAAACCTTCGCACAGGTGTTGTGCGTCATCTTAGTTTTTACATTATTGCTCAGTGCCTGCGGCAGCGAAACGCCCGCCGCGACA
Source organism: Oscillospiraceae bacterium (assembly GCA_009782385.1). GTDB lineage: Bacteria > Bacillota > Clostridia > Oscillospirales > UBA929 > WRMG01. The sequence continues at coordinate 27,317 of WRJE01000012.1, forward strand.
CCCACACCCGCGCCCGCGACACCCGCGCCCGCAACCCCGGCGGTTACCGAACCCGAGGACGAACCCGCCCCCGCGGAAGTCAAAATGACAGACGGTTACTTCTTCTATAACGGACCCAGAACCGGCGACATGGACAGCTGGATTCGCTTTAATGAAGACGGCACATGGTACGGTAAGTATTTCATGGGCGGCGTTGTTGAGGCGGGGCTGTACGAAGTCCTTGACAAGAGCATGGATTACATTTCCGACTTCGGGCCTGACGGCGAACCCGAAACCGGTGACGATGTAATAGCCACCGCCAATCAAGTTGTAGCGTTCACCAACTATGCCACAGGAGATGTACAAGAAGTCGCTTTTACAGGAGATCAGCTCTGTGACTTCTCTTTGGGCGGTATGTCCCACCACAATACCCTCACGCACAAACCCGAATATAACTATGTCCACAGTGTGGAAGAAATCGCCATCGCCGTTCAAACCTTCTATTATGAAAACGACACCGGGTCGTCCTTAACCTTGTACCACAACAGAACGTTCAACGACTATACAACCGCCGGGGAAGACGGCACATGGGATATGGCGGGCGGCTCATACACCCTTACGTCATCCGATGGGAATGTGTATACGCTGACCGTTTCCGAAAACGGCAAGATGGCGAACTATGTAAAAGGCGGCGATACACTGGAACTGTCAAGCACAACAAGCGATGCTCTGTACACGTTTGAAGCGGTCACCATGCCCGACGGCTTACCGATGGAAATTGATATAGAACTGCGCTGTAAGCCCGACGGTTCGGTTGAAGTTGTTATCATGCACGATATGATGGGTGTCATTGCAATAGATAAAGGCACATTTGTCATTGAAAACATGGTGTTCATCAGCTTCGAGCTTGAAAACGGCGGCGCGTTCGCGGGAGAACCGGATTTTGCCTCCGCAACGGAATCGGGCATAAATGTGAGTGTGCCATATAAAGCGGATGTGCATCTCGCTGATTTTGGAATGGATTTGAGCTTTGACTGCGTTCTCGAAGGAGCTATAACTGCATAATCAACAAATGGCCTTGTGTTGACGGGGCGGCGGGATTAAACGGAAGTAAAAACTCGCCGCCCCGTTTTGTATACCAACAATGGAGGGGTGAATGTATTGGATCAAGCGCGCGGAATGCCTAAGAGAATTAAAGAGGGAAGAGTGTCTTGGAAATTAGATTTTAAGCGCAACTGGCTGGTTTACGTCATTTTTCTGCCTGTGTTCGTCTATTTCTTTGTGCTGAACTACCTGCCGATGTTCGGTCTTAGCATGGCGTTTCAAAATTTCAGCATCACCAAAGGATTCTTTAACAGTGATTGGATTGGTTTCCAGAATTTCAAGGATTTGTTTATGGGCGATGCTTTCCCGAACGCCCTGAAAAACACGTTTATAATGGCGGGGTTCAACCTTGTCTTGGGATTCCCCGCGCCTATTATCTTTGCCCTGCTGATAACATCGGTAAAATTTGAGGCATTCAGAAGGTCAAGCCAAATAATCTCATATCTCCCCAACTTTGTCGCCGCAGTGGTAATGGTTAATATAATGAAGCAGTTTTTAAGCCCCACCGGGGCAATAACGGAGTTTCTCGCTCTTTTCGGGTTGCAGGAACAAAACTGGTTGGTAAACCCCAATCCGCCCGTTTTTTGGCTGATTAACACCTTGTCGGGCGTGTGGCAGGGTTTCGGCTACGGTTCGATTATATATGTCGCGGCAATTACAAACATCAACGGCGAGTATTATGAGGCGGCGGCTATTGACGGCGCGAACGGTTGGCAGAAGATGTGGAAAATAACGCTTCCGTGCATAAAACCCATCATTATAATGCTTTTCGTGTTACAGTTCGGTATCCTTCTGCGTGTCGGCTTCGACAGGATATTGCTTATGTATGTTCCGAGAACATACGAGGTTGCCGACAACTTGTTCACTTATACCTACAGAATGGCGTTCGGAGCGGCTCCCAATTTCGGTCTCGGCGCGGCTTCGGGTCTGTTCCAATCTGTCGTGAGTACGATTTTGCTGATTACTTCCAATCAAGTGAGCAAGCGATTATCGAACAACTCGCTGTTTTAGAGGGAGGCATTTATGATAAAGAGTAAATTAAGGGGGAACTCGGCATGATAGAAAATAAAGCAATCGGCGCGGTTATTTCACAGATTATTTTAACGTTAATTGTTGCCGTTCTGGCTCTTATCTGCTTGCTTCCCATGTGGCACGTTCTGATGTCCTCCATATCCGATGGTTTCAGCTTGATGAGCCACACGGGCTTGGTGCTTTTTCCGGTCGGCAGACCTACCATTGAGGGCTATTCTCTGATTTTTCGGGACGCGGGAGTAATAACGGGATACACAAACACCATCATCTACGTTATCGGCACTGTACTGTTGGGCTTTGTTTTGAATGTTCTGGGCGGTTACGCTCTGAGCCGCAAAACCAAACTCAAAGCGTTCATGATTGTCTTTATTATGTTTCCCATGTTGTTCGGGGGAGGCATGATTCCGACATACATGGTCGTTAAAAGCCTTAACTTGGTAGGAACGCGGTTTTCTATAATGCTGCTCGAGGCTACTATGGGTATGTTTATCATCCTTGGAATGAGGGCGTTCCTCAGTGTGCCCGAATCAACGGTCGAGGCGGCCCGCATTGACGGCGCGGGTCATTTGCAGACAATGTTCAGGGTCATGCTGCCGCAGTGCTTGGGTATGTTTATGGTTACGGTTATGATGACATTTGTGGCGGCGTGGAACTCATGGCTTACAGCCGCTATTTATGTCGCGGGCGATCGCGGCAAGTGGCCTATTCAGCTTTGGATTAACCAAATTATCGCTGAAAACGCGGACATTATCAAGGGCGCGAACCCTAACTACGACCGTTTTCTGATTCAGTTTGCCGTGGTTGCGGCGGCGACAATCCCCATGCTTGTAGCCATTCCGTTTTTGCAGAAGTATATTGAAGCGGGCGTTCTGACAGGCGCGGTAAAAGAATAAATATTTTTTCTTAAAAGTTTACGCGAATGTTACATTGACCTGTTATAAATAATGACGGGGAGGTACAGTGCCATGCTAACACTTAATGAAATCGCCGCCTCGCGCCGTCTCGATGTGCTTGAAATGGTATACCGCGCCAAATCGGGGCATATCGGCGGCAGTATGTCCTGCATGGATATTCTGGTTAACCTCTACTACTACGTAATGGACAGAGATACCGACTATTTCATCCTCAGCAAGGGACATTGCGCGGAAGCGTTGTACTCTGTCCTTGCCGACTTGAATTACATACCGAAAGAGGAGTTGGAGACATTTACGCGCTTCGGCACGCGGTTAGCAGAACACCCGACTAAGAAAGTACCCGGCGTGGTAACCGCTACGGGCGCGTTGGGGCATGGGCTGTCTGTCGGCGCGGGCATTGCGTTGGGACTGAAGCGCGATAAAAAGGGCGGCAGTGTCTACATTCTAATGGGTGACGGCGAAATGGCGGAGGGCAGTATATGGGAGGCTATAATGTCTGCCGCGAAATACAAATTAGACAACCTAATAGCGATAGTTGACCGTAACCGCCTGCAAATCAGCGGCGGCACGGAGAACGTAATGCCGATGGACGGTTTATCCGCGCGTTTTCAGGCGTTCGGTTGGAACGTTGTTGAATGTGACGGTCACGGCGATATGACGGCAGTCCTCAAAGCACGCCGCAAGGATAAGCCCTCTGCTGTCATAGCAAACACAATCAAGGGGCGCGGCAGTTCGGTCATGGAGAACAATGCGGAATGGCATCATCTGATACCTAGCGCGGAGCAGTATATTCAAATAAAAAATGATTTAGGAGGATGAAAACAGTGGAAAAATACGGGATTTTTGAGCTTAGACTGAAATGTGAATCAGAACCTAATGTCACATTCACCTGCGGCGATACGGCAATTAACGTAAAGGGTTTCCGCGTTGGTGACGGCGAGTATGCCGTGCGGTTCATGCCGCAGACGGAAGGCGTTTGGAAGTACGGCGGCGCGGCGGACGGTGAGTTTACCTGTGCCGCCAACACGGGCGGCAATCACGGTCCTGTCATTGCAAACGGAACACACTTCCGCTACGCTGACGGCACGCAGTATGTCCCGATGGGTACGACTTGCTACGCTTGGATACATCAAACGCCGGAGCTTATCGCAAAGACATTGGAAACTCTTGCCTCCGCGCCGTTTAACAAAATAAGGATGTGCGTGTTCCCGAAACATATGCCTTTTAATCAGAACGACCCCGAATTGTATCCGTTTGATAAAAAAACGGATGGGTCATGGGACGTAAACAGACCTAATGAGCGGTTTTGGGTGCATTTGGAAACGAACATAGGTAAACTGCGTGATTTAGGCATTGAAGCCGACCTCATACTGTTCCATCCCTATGACCGTTGGGGATTTGCGGATTTTTCCACAGAGGATTGCCTTATCTATTTGGATTACTGTATACGGCGGCTGTCGGCATATAGAAATATCTGGTGGAGTCTCGCCAACGAGTACGACCTTATACCTCAGCGCAAAGCAGAGGATTGGGACGCTTTCGGCGAAAAAATTCTGTCCGAAGACCCATATCGCCACTTAACATCCATCCATCACTGTCTCGCTATTTACCCGAAAAGGGACTGGATGACACATTGCTCCATCCAATCAGGATTTGTAAAACGTATGGCGGAATGGCAAAAAGAGTACAACCTGCCCGTTATGAACGATGAATACGGGTATGAGGGCAATATTGAATATGACTGGGGCAATCTCTCCGCGTTTGAGTTCGTACACCGCGCTTGGACTGTTATTACCGGAGGCGGCTTTGTCACCCACGGCGAGACGTACTACCGCGAAGACGAGGCTCTTTGGTGGGCGAAAGGCGGCGAGCTGTACGGGCAGAGCCCCGAGCGGTTAGCGTTTTTGAAGGCTCTGCAATATGAAATAGGCGATGTTGAACCGTATTCCAATACATTCTTTGGCAATCCGAACGAGAAACCTAATGAAAATATAGAGGGTGCGGACGCGCAGCAGCAAGATTTTGCGCGGCTGTTTGTGAGGGTAATGCGCTCGCTGCCGGAGTTTGAACTCCGTTCGTTTATGACGGGATTTTCACCGAGCATTGTGAGAAACGAAAATTACCGGCTTCAATATTTGGGACGGCAATGCCCCTGCCGCTTGGATGTGAAACTTCCCGAAAACGGGAAATATAAAGTTGAAGTCATCGACATCTGGGAGATGACAAGAACGGTCGCGCTGACGGAGGTCAGCGGCACGTTACAGGTTAAGCTCCCCGGCAAAGAGGGCGTTGCCATTTTAGTTACAAGAACCTCCGGGGAAGCGTTGTAATGGTATCATGCCGAAAAGCGTTCACTTCAACACTGCTTGAGCTTGCCAAAAATGACCCGTCCATCTACGCCGTTGCCACGGATTCACGCGGCAGCGTCACGCTCGGAGATTTTGCGGAACAACTGCCCGAGCAGTTTGCGGAAGTCGGCATAGCCGAGCAGAACGCCGTTGCGATGGCGGCGGGCTTGGCAATAACGGGCAAGAATGTGTTCGTCACGGGTCCGGCGTGTTTTCTGGCGGCAAGGGCATATGAGCAAATCAAAGTGGATATCGCGTATAACATCAGCAACGTCAAAATTGTGGGCGTATCGGCGGGCGTAAGCTACGGCCCGTTGGGCGGAACGCATACCTCCCTGCACGACTTCGCGGGTATGCGGGCATTGCCGAACCTCAGCGTGTTCGCGCCTTGTGACGCGGTACAAGCAAGATATATAACAGAATATCTCGCAAAATACAGCGGTCCGGCTTATATGCGTATGGGTCGCGGCGATGTTGAGCGAGTGTATGACGATGATGAAACGTTTGAAATCGGCAAGGCAAAACTTGTAAAAGACGGCAGTGATGCCGCGATTATAGCCTGCGGCGAGATGGTGTATTACGCGAAACAGGCGGCGGAACTGCTTCAAAAAGGCGGCATATCGGCGCGTGTTCTTGATATGTTCACAATTAAGCCGTTCGATACCGAGGCTGTCATAAAGGCAGCACAGGAGACGAGAGCCATTGTTACCGTGGAAGAACACAGCGTTTTCGGCGGTTTGGGCGAACAAGTATCGCATATCGTTTCGGAGAACTGTCCCGTCAAGATGAAGATTATGGGCTTTCCCGATGAAGAAATTAAAATCGGCAATTCCGCCGAGCTGTTTAACCATTACGGACTTACGCCTGAGGGCATTGCGGCGGAGGTGAAGCGGCTGTTATGATACTTTCAATAGACCAAAGCACCGCCGGAACAAAAGCTCTGTTGTGGGGCTTGAACGGCGAGCTGCTTGACCGCGAAGACCTGCCGCACCGTCAAATAACCACGCCGCAGGGATGGGTGGAGCATGACCCCGAAGAAATAATTGATAATGTAAAGACGCTTATCAATAAAATATCCGAAAATAAAGAAATTTCAGCGATAGGCATATCTAATCAGCGTGAAACAGTCGTATGCTGGGACAGAAAAACAGGAAAGCCCATACACAACGCCGTTGTATGGCAATGCGCCAGAGGAGCGGACATCTGCGAGCGGCTGAAAGATAAAGCGGATTTCATCAAAGACCGCACGGGACTGCCGTTATCGCCGTACTTCTCCGCCGCTAAAATAGCGTGGCTGCTGCAAAATATAGGAGACAAAGACATCTGCGCGGGTACGATAGACAGCTGGCTGATATACAACCTCACGGGCGAGTTCAAGACGGACTATTCAAACGCGAGCCGCACACAGCTCTTGAACCTCGACACGCTGACATGGGACGAGGAAATTTGCGCCCTGTTCGGCATAGACACGGGCATATTGCCAGAGATTTGCCACAGTGACAGCCTGTTCGGATATACCGCCGGCAATATCCCCATTCACGGTGTCATGGGCGACAGTCACGCCGCGCTGTATGCCAACAAGTGCCATGAAAAATACACGGGAAAAATCACATACGGAACGGGATCGTCAATCATGGTAAATGTCGGGGACGAGCGTCCCCAACCTTTAGACGGTATTGCCACAAGCCTTGCGTGGGGCATTAACGGCAAAGTGCAATATGTACTTGAGGGCAATATCAACTATACGGGAGCGGTCATAAAGTGGCTGGTCGAAGACGTGAAGCTGTTGGATAAATCCTCAAACGCCGGGATTTATGCCGAAAGCGTATCCGACACAGGCGGTGTGTACCTCATACCCGCGTTTTCGGGTCTGGGCGCGCCGTACTTTGACGACAAGGCGCGTGCCGCCATTGTCGGCATGAACCGCTCGACAAAACACGAACACATCATCCGCGCCGCCGAGGAATGTATAGCGTATCAAATCAAAGATGTTGTCGATGAAATACGCAAAATCGCGCCGCTCACGGTCATAAGGGCGGACGGCGGCCCGGCTAAAGACAGCTTCCTTATGCGCTTTCAAGCCGACATACTAGGATTGCCCGTTGAAATCAGTCAAACCGAGGAGCTGTCGGGCGCGGGCGCGGCTTACTGTGCGGCATTGGGCGCGAAAATAACCGACTATGACACGGTGTTTTCATCGCATAAGGTCAAGAAGGTCATGCCGCGCACAATTTCAGATTGTTATTACGCGGGTTGGAAAAACGCCGTTAAATTGATTAGGGGAGGTAAATCAACATGACATTCGGGGTTATAGTATCCACACGCAGTTTTTTTCCGTCACATTTGGTTAAAACCGCGAGGGGTGAAATCAACGCCAAACTAAATGAGCTTGGACATAAAGCGGTTATGGTCGGCGAGCGCGATACCGAGTATGGCGCGGTGCTGACCTATGACGAAGCGAAAACCTGCGCCAAGTTATTTCAGAAACACAGAGACAAAATATCAGGTATCATCGTTGTACTCCCCAACTTCGGCGAGGAATTGGGCGTTGTTGAAGCCATAGATATGGCGGGTTTGGATGTTCCCGTACTGGTACAGGCATATGACGATGACTTTGATAAACTCGACATGGCGAACCGCCGCGATGCTTTCTGCGGCAAGATAAGCGTATGCAACAACCTCTATCAGCGCGGAATCAAGTTCACGGACACGACAACTCACACCTGCAAGATTAACTCCCCCGAATTTACGGAGGATATTAAACGCTTTGCGGCGGTGTGCCGTGTAGTCGGCGGTCTGAAAGGCGCGAGAATCGCGATGCTCGGTGCGCGTCCCGTGGCGTTTAACACCGTTCGCTTCTCCGAAAAGATACTGCAAAAACATAAAATCAGCGTCCAGACTGTGGATATGTCCGAAATTATCTTCGCGGCACAGAGTTATAACGATACCGAAAAAATCGCGCAAAAGGAAGCGGAGATACGCGCCTATGGGCGTATCCCCGAGAGCATTGAAGCGGAGAAGATAACGCTACAGGCAAAGCTCTGCCTTGTACTGGAAAAATTTGTCGATGACTTAGACTGTCATGCAAGCACGGTGCAATGCTGGGACAGCGTTGAGAACAACTACGGCTGCGCGGCGTGCCTTGCCATGAGCATGATGGGCGAGAAAGGCCGCCCGAGCGCGTGTGAATCCGATGTGACAGGCGCGGTGAGTATGCTTGCGGCACAGTTGGCGGCGGACAACCCCGCCGCGCTGATGGACTGGAACAACAACATCCGCGATGACCGCGACACCTGTATCGCCCTGCACTGCTCCAACTTCCCCAAGAGCTTCTTCAACAGCTCCGAGCTTGAAATCGGGTGTCTTGATGTTCTCGGCGGCGTTCTGGGCAAGGATAAATGCTTCGGCGCGTGCAAGGCACAGGCGGCTCCCGGTCCGATGACCTTTATACGCATTACGACAGATGATACACGAGGTATTATGAAAGCGTATGTGGGCGAGGGTGAGTTTCTGGCGGAACACATTCCAACAAAGGGCGGCACGGCGAACTGCCGCGTTGAAGGATTACAGGAATTGATGAAATATATCTGCAAGAACGGATTTGAACATCATGTCTGCTTTGTGCGGGGTCACGCGGCGGATGTATTGGTTGAGGCATTGGAAAATTACATGGGTATTGAGGTTTTTCGGCATAAATAAAAACGGGCGGGCATGGAAGCCCGCCCCTACAAACCGTTGGTAATTATTCTACCTGTTCTGATACCTGTTCAAAGCCTCTTGCTGTAATTTAATGTTATCCTCCAACCCAAGGGAGATAAGCTGTGCCTTGAACGCCTCGAACGCCGCTTCATCAAATGCCGTTGTTCCCATGATGAACTGCGGAATCATTGAACCCGCATAGTCGTTTATGGCAACGTTTCTGTTGTTCAAGAGAATTTCTTCTTCCAGTGGGTGCGAGATTTTTGAGGGAAGTCTTTTCAGCTTTCCATCGGGATTTTTCCATGTGTTATGGGCATCCAATACAAGAGGAGATGACAGAGGGAGTTCAAGACCGTTTCTGATATAGCCCGGAACTCTTATGCAGTTGATGTCCGACCTTTGGATAGGTCCTCCGCCGAGGTCAATAAGGGGGTTAATAACTATATTTCCGGCATCGTCAAACCAATATGCGCCGTCTTCCAACCCGTTAGACGTGTAGATAACATCGTTCGCGGGAATCTGCTCTTTTGTCATTCCCCATGCCCACAGCCAACCACCTTCATCGGAATACATGAAGTCGAGAACTGACAGCAGCTTGGGTATATCCTTACACGCTGTGGTGACAACGAAACTAATCGCGTCTTCATACTTGGGGTTTAACATATCAATAACTTCTGATGAAGTGATACCATAGTCAACATCAATCGGGGTTGCCAACGGGCGCACATCGAAGAACAGCCCGTATTCCGGCATTGACATAAGGTCGCCCAACTGCGCTTGAAGACCGTACCAGATACCCGCCGCCGCGCCGTAGGTGAGCGAGGTATTGGGCAGGAAGAACATATCGTTTGTACGGCTGGCGAAATCCTGATAGATATATCCTGCCTCGAACCACTCGTTCATCTTTTTTACATAGTTGTAGAAACCATCGGTGAGATAGCCGTGGTTCACCGCGTTAGTTCTCGTGTCATAGAAATAACCGGGGGTCGGGAATCCGAATCCTGAGTTAAATTCACCGAAATAGAAAGAACCATTATACGGAAGGATAAGCGGCGCGTACTCCGCCATGCCCGCCGCCTCGAAGTACATCTTGAACAGCATAAGCATATACTCCCAGTCCGCAACGGTAGTAGGCGTGTCGTTGCCGCTTGGGAACGCCACGTTGCCGCCTGTCATAGTCTCCAAAATGTCATGACGGTAGACAAGCCCGCCCCAACAAATTTGCTCAGTCTCTGAGAAGTTGGTGAGTATCAGCATTTGCCCCTCGTCATTAAAGAACTGCTTGCGTACATTGGGGTCTGCTTCCATTTGAGCCACGAGATTGGGCATATATTGCAGATAATCCGCGAAGTTGATGATAACGCCGTCCGCGTAAAGGTCGCCGATTGAGCCTTGATAGGACGATATGTCAATCAGGTCGGTGTACTGCCCCGTGCCGAACATCAGCGAGAGAGAATCGGCTTCCGTACCCGAGACAGGCTGCTCGAACTGGAGCGTAACGTTAAACATCTGGTTCAGATAATTTATACACGGGTTATTTGAATAACCGGCATATAGGTCATGGCTTGTCGAATACATCCATATGTCAAACACTTGGTGTTTATCCCAGTCAATCGCCGAGGGGTCGGGTTGTTCCGTATTGCCCGAATCCGATGAGCCGGACGAGCTTGACGAGCTGCCTCCGGCGGGTGTGGGCGTTGCCGCGTTGTCCGAGCCGCCGCACGCCGCCAAAAGGGCGAGGAGCATTAAGCAGCTCAACAGTAGACACAGTGCTTTTTTCATGTTTCTTTCCTCCTAAAAATTATATGGTTTTATGTCCATATGATTATGAGAATTTACCGAGATACTTCAAGCTCTCTTTAGGATGCCGTGTTTGAGTGGTTCTATCCACGGCGATCAGACCGAAAGTCATCGAGTAGCCGAGCATCCACTCGAAGTTGTCCAACAGCGACCAGTGCATATACCCCTTGACGGGTATGCCGTCCGCTATACAGGCCTCGACCCCCGCCAACGCCCGCTTGATGAACTCAACGCGGCGGCTGTCGTCAGATGTCGCAATGCCGTTTTCCGTGACATAAATCGGCAGCTTCAAGTGTTCGTGTACTTGGCGTATCACACCCTGCAACGCTTCGGGGTAATACTCATAGCCCATCTGCGTAACCTCCGTACCCTCTTTAACGGGTACAATGCCGTCTTTGCCGTATATCTTGCGCGAATAGTTTTGAAGCCCGAAGAAGTCGTCCTTTTGCAGATACGGCAGATAGTGCAGAAAATCCTCTTCCTGCGCTTGCCGCGCGTTTTCCTCGCCGCCCTCAATCGACTGATAGTTGTACAGCGACAGCGTAATCCCGACTTTCAGATTCGGGCAGACGGCTTTCATAGCGTCGCGGGCTTTCTCGTGCGCCTCGAAAATCAGTTGGTCGCCCCTCTCCGTGCGCGGGGACAGGAATGTATGTATCTCGCGCGGGTTGATACCGCTGAAAACCCCGGAGAGCTTTGACATATAATCGCGCATGACGGCCTCGCCGTCACCCATGCTGTCGCTCAAGCCCACCTGAACGTCCACGGTGCGCTCTTTCATGATTTTGGTGATTTGCAAGCCCATGTTCGCCTCGTTTATGGTGCAGACAAATTCCATGACATCGCCAAGCTCTTTTGCCACATACGCGCAGTAGCTTGCGAACGCATCGGGGGTCTTCTCGCTCTCCCAGCCGCCGTCCTCAATCAGCCACTTGGGCGATGTGAAATGGTGCATTGTCACCATCGGCTCAACGCCTTTCGAGCGGCAGTATTCTATGACCTCGCGGTAGTGCTTAATCTCTTTCGCGTCGAATACGCCTTTCTGCGGCTCGATTCTCGCCCATTCGATTGAGAAACGGTAAGCGTTAAGACCCGCCGCCGCCATAAGGTCAACGTCCTCTTTGTACCTGTTGTAATGATCGACCGCGTCAAGTGACGGCTCTTTGAACATTAAGCCTCCCGCCTGTTCCATAGCCCAAAAGTCGCAGTTTTTGTTGTTACCCTCGACCTGATGCGCCGCCGTTGCCGCGCCGATTAGAAAACCCTTTGGAAAATTTGACATTGTTACCTCTCCTTTTTATTATTTTTACGGCGGGCGGCCAATGACCGCCCCTACGGTTTGTATTTTACGGCGCGCCGGGGGCGTCGCGCCCTACGGGTTAACCCTTAACGCCGCCCAGAGTTACGCCTTTTACAAAATATTTCTGGGCGAACGGGTAAACCAACAGTATCGGTATAGTGCCGACAATAGTCACGCAATATTTGACGAGATTGCTCGTCATGTCGGCGGCGCGGAGCGCGTCCGTGCCGGACAGTATCCTCGCGGTGTCGTTCTGTACCAGTATCTCGCGCATATACAACTGTAACGGCCACAGTTCGCGGCTCTTCTGCAAGTATATAGACGCGGGAAACCACGAGTTCCACTGCATAACGATTATAAACATCATAATGACGGCTATCGTTGCCTTAACGAGCGGCGCGAGAATACGAACCATTATAGTAAACGGACCCGCGCCGTCCAGTTTTGCCGATTCCTCGAAGCTCGCGGGCAGCTGTTCAAACGATGACTTCATGATTATAATGTAAAATGCGTTCATCAAGCCCGGCAGTATGATTGCCCATCTGGTATTTACAATCCCGAGCTGTAAATTTACCATAAACGAGGGAATCAAGCCGCCGTTGAACATCATCGTAAATAGCACGAAGATAGTCAGCGGTGTGCGAAGTTTTGTCCTGCGGCTTAACACAAAGCCCGCAATCATTGTCAGCAGTGTTCCGACTAACGTTATCGCCCCGACATAAATCAGGGTGTTTATATAGCCCGTCAATATCGAGTTGTTCTTGAAAACGAGCTGATAGCCCCTAAATGTCATCTGCCCCTCCGGTGTCCACAGCAATCCTCTGGCGTTCATCAGGGCTCGCGGGTCGGACACGGATGCCATCAGGACGTGCCAAATCGGCGCGACGCACACGAAGCACAGTAAAATCATAAAAGCAACGTTAAATACATTAAAGAATATACGGCTTATCGAACGATTCTCAACCACAGCTTGTCCCCCCTTTAATAAATAGATGTTTCCGATACCTTGCGGCTGATATAGTTTGAGGTAATCAGCAGAAACGTACCGATAACGGAATTGAACAGACCCACAGCCGCCGAGTACCCGTACTGCATACGCTCGATACCCATGCGCGTTACGTGCGTTGCTATAACGTCCGCCGTTGAGTATATGCTAGGGTTGTACAGGAGAAGTATGCGGTCAAATCCAACTGTCATTATCATGCCCAAGCGCAGAACGAGCATCGTGACGATGGTCGGTCTGATTGCGGGCAATGTGACGTGCCATATGCGCCGCAGCCTTGTCGCGCCGTCAATAGCCGCCGCCTCATGCTGCTCTTGGCTTACGCCGGATATGGCGGCGATGTAGATTATCGCGCCGTAACCCAATCCCTGCCATAGGTCGGTGAAGAAGTTCAAACCCCAGAAGTAACTCGCGTTAAGCAATAGGTTCTCGCGCTTTATCCCGAACACAGTGACTAAGAGATTGGTGATGATGCCGTTTGACGAGACAAACTCGATAACAAGCCCCGCGATAACAACGGCGGAGACGAAGTAGGGCATATAGCTGATTGTCTGTACGGTTCTCTTAAACGGCAGGAAGGTCAGCTCGTTGAGCATAAGCGCGAACGCAATGGTTATCGGCATACCTAAGAACAGACCCATCATGCTGATTACAAGCGTATTACGCAGTATCGTCAGAAAGTTCGGACCGGAGAAGAACTCGATAAAATTTTGAAACCCCACAAATGTGCTGCCGAAAAAGCCCCTTACCGCGCTGAAGTCCTGAAACGCCATGACAACGCCGAACATGGGCAGATAGGCAAAAACGATAAAGAACGCGAAGACCGGAAGAAACAGGAGATATACGCTCCAGTTCATCATAAAGTCCCGCTTCCAGCTATCCCCGACTTTCATATAAAACCCCCTCATAAACTTAGGATTGTAAGTTCAATATAACATAGGCTTAGTTAGTCGTATATCAATAAACACCATATTGTTATCAGATAATTGACACTATTTTTTGGGGATGATATAATTAACTCGCAGGGGTACACGCGGGCGGTCAATGACCGCCCCTACTATATCTTGTCAGCAAAAACTTTACAAGCGATGAAACATATGATACACTGGGAAAAAACGAGGTGATCATATGGCAACGCGAGAGATATGGTTAAGCGAAGAGCAACGCAGCGAACTTTTGAA
>WRJE01000013.1 GCA_009782385.1 Oscillospiraceae bacterium
TGCTTGGGTTTTCAAAGTCCCAATCAGCTTTTGGAGAAGTATCTGGGCGTGATGTAACAAAGCCGCTTTTTTACCTCATATATTTTTTTCGGAGTTTTGTCACCTATCATTGACACTTGTACATGCAGATAAATGAAGTCAGCGATAATTTATCTTGACAAACTGTGCCGATAAACATATAATTGGACTGTTGAATAACTTTTCCGTACAAATTGATAATATATAAGGTGTTGGTATTTATTATGTTTTCAGCGATATACTGTGCAATTTCCATAAGTCCCGTTATTACCATTTTAGCGGTTGTCGGAGCGGCCGTTTTAGCGGCGGTAGCGTTTTTGTTAGGAATGCTTCATAGAAAAAGTTTTGCAGAGAGAGAAATAGGCAGTGCCGAGGACGAGGCAAGGCGCATTCTAAACGATGCTATGCGCGATTCCGAGACTAAGATGCGCGTTGCTTTAGTCGAGGCAAAAGACGAAATCCATAAACAAAGAATTGAGTATGAGCGCGAGGTCAAGGAACGCCGCGTGGAGATTCAAAAGCAGGAACGCAGGCTTGAACAAAAAGAAAATACAATCGACCGCAAAATAGAGACACTCGAAAAGAAAGAGGAGGGTCTCAACCAAAAGGCAAAGGAAGCCGAAGCGATACGCGAGGAAGCTGACCTAATAAAGCGCAGTCAGATTGAGATGCTTGAGCGCATTTCAAAGTTCTCTCAGGAAGAGGCGAAGGACTATCTCATTAAGAACCTTGAAAGCGAAGTGTCACACGAGGCCGCCAGAAAAATCAAGGATATCGAAGCCCGAATGAAAGACGACGCGGACAGAATTGCCCGCGAGACAATATCTCTCGCTATTCAGCGAGTTGCATCGGATCATGTCTCCGAAGCAACCGTATCCGTTGTGCCGCTCCCGAACGATGAGATGAAGGGACGTATAATCGGACGCGAGGGACGCAATATACGCGCTCTTGAGACATTGACCGGCATAGATTTGATAATTGACGACACGCCGGAAGCCATTACACTGAGCGGATTTGATCCGGTACGCCGCGAGGTTGCGAGGCTTGCGTTGGAAAAACTAATAGCAGACGGGCGTATACATCCCACACGCATTGAGGAAATGGTGGAAAAATCACGCCGTGAAGTCGAGCATATTATTAAACAGGAGGGCAACCGCGCCACGTTTGAGACGGGCGTACACGGACTACATCCCGAAATTGTAAAATTATTGGGACGCTTGCGTTTCAGAACAAGCTACGCTCAGAATGTGCTGCTGCACTCAATAGAGGTCTCGCACCTCTCCGGTGTTATGGCGGCTGAACTGGGCGTTGACACTATGCTGGCAAAACGCGCCGGACTTCTGCACGACCTTGGAAAAGCCGTTGACCACGAGGTTGAGGGTTCGCACGTTAATATCGGTGTTGACCTTGCCCGCAAGTACCGCGAAAATAACGAAGTGCTGCACGCCATACACGCGCATCACGGCGATGTGGAGGCAAAGACCGTTGTGGCGTGCCTTGTACAGGCCGCAGACGCGATTTCGGCCGCCCGCCCCGGCGCGCGCCGTGAAAACCTTGAGAATTATATCAAGCGTCTTGAAAAACTCGAAGAGGTCGCCAACAGCTTTAACGGAGTTAACCGCTCGTTTGCGATACAGGCGGGGCGCGAAATAAGAATTATAGTAAAACCGGAAATTATATCTGACGACCAAATGGTGCTGTTGTCGCGCGAGCTGACAAAGAAGATAGAGTCCGACCTTGAGTACCCCGGACAGATTAAGGTTCATCTCATACGCGAAACAAGGCATATAGATTACGCAAAGTAAGGCGTTGCAAATACAAAAAATCCCGTCCTTTGCCATACGGCATAGGACGGGATTGCGTCTAGCGAAATGTTAATGCGACCCGTGGCATTCACAACCATCAGTTTCACAATGACCGTGACAGTGACACGCACCGTTCTCGGAATGATAAATGCACGAATCATCACACGGATTTGGTATATCGCCGAAATGATCTTCGTTGTCGATTACAATCTGTCCTTCAAATAGGTAGGCGTTGTTCAGCTCGAGTACATCCCTGAAAAAGCTCAGCGGCACAAACGCCCTGTCGTTAATGATAACAGGCTTAACGCCCAATGACATTTCATCACCGTTTTTGAAATATGCGTCACCGTCAAGGTAAAAACGGACATCTTCGCCGATTTCCGCCGCGTTATCATCGGCGTTCCATTCAACCTCATAACCCAGAGCTTCGCACATAGCGCGAGCGGGTACGAGTATAAAAGAGCCGTAAATTGTGGGATGGAGAGCTTCGATAGCTTCGCCGCCGATTACATACTCAATGTCTTCCAGTCCAACGGCATAGTATGAAATCATATGCTGCGGCGGATAAATCATCGGCATAATGCCATCGAGATTGTAGCAGCCGATGATGTTCTTGCCAACCTCGGGCACACCATAGAGCGCAACACTGTCTTCGCTGATGTAGAACGTGAATGGGTCGCCGTTTGTTTCGACATTGACAAAGTAAATGCCGTCTACAACATTCTCGTCCGCGTCGTAGTATGGATTGACACCAATAATTACACCGCTTAGTGTGCCGTAGGCGGTTTCAACGGGAGCTTCGCGGGTCAAGCCCGTTCCGCCAGCTTCCGCCAGCGCGGATGTCGTGCATAACAGCATAGAAACTGCCAGCGTGATTGCTAAAATTCTCTTTTTCATGTTACTTTTCTCCTTCATTATCTTTTTTTATTTCGACCGCCGGATTTTTTCTCTTGCGGAGGAATTTCATTGTGCCGTAAAACACGCCCGCGAGAACCGCAAGCCAGATGATTATATACAGTATGTTGCCCACTATAAAAACAAAAATGTTGACAAAAAATTCACCGAGATTTTCAAGCGAGTCCCCGAATGACGAACTCACGCGCTCTCCAACGGTTCTCGGAGCGGGAGCATATGGAGTTACTTCCGTATATTCCTCAACCTCGGACATATAGATATGTACTGTAGAATAATCGACAAGCGAGTCATAGCTTCTCAGCGTTCCGGTCATGCGCTCGATTTCATAAAGCGTGTCGGACAGCGAGTTTTCAAATTCGATAATGGACTTGCTGTTTGTCTCTTTTTCCAAAAGCCCGTAAAGCCTGTCGCGGCGCATTTCAAGTATTTTAAGCCGTGACTCGATGTCGTAGTAGCTGTCGGTGACATCGCGTGACTCCTGTGCCTTATTGATTACATTCCCAATGCTTCCTATAGAGTTTAGAAATTCGTTATAGAACTTTGACGGGATTCTGAATGTATACTGCGCCATTCTGTAAGATTTTCCGCGCACTGTTATCGACCTGCCGTCTATTGACGAGCTTTCGATATACCCTTGAAACACAGCGCACAGAGCTTCAAGATTTGCGATGCTGTCCTCAAATTCCTGCGTTTCAACTGAGAGATTTGCCGTGCGTATGAGCTTGCGGAACGGGTCGGTCACAGATATGTCGGGAGCGGGTTGGGATTGGGGCGATTCGGAGTATTGTATTTCTGTAAGCCATCCGCCGCCCGCCGTATCGGCGGCAAAGTTTTGGGTTTCGCCGTATTCATCGCGCCCCATAGACATTTCCTTGGGAGCGGACGCTATCGCACCAAGCCCCGTTGAGTTGGCATCGTATGACGCGCTGCACGCCGTCAGCATAAGCGCAATAGTGATAATAAGAATGATTTTTTTCATCTCTATCTACCTCCTTGTTGAGTTTGACGCACACTCTATATAAAATGTTCCTTAAAAAAGATTGACAGTTTAAGGATAGAATATTATAA
Organism: Oscillospiraceae bacterium; assembly: GCA_009782385.1. GTDB lineage: Bacteria > Bacillota > Clostridia > Oscillospirales > UBA929 > WRMG01. Next base: position 3,807 of record WRJE01000013.1, read on the forward strand.
TTACAATATGTAATGGAGGTTTTTTTATGGATTCAGTAGTCATTGATGTAAACGCCCAAGTTTCGCCCTATGTGCTTTTTTCCGTGGCGGACAATGTATACGGCGTTTCGAGTAACCATGTGCTGTCGATAGAGATATTGGGCGAACCAACGTCACTTGTAAACGCGCCGCCTTATACTCTCGGCATTTTAGACTTTCGCGGGGATATGATACAACTTATCGGGCTGAGGAAACTTTTCGGGTTACAGGAGTTGGATGCCGAACGCGAAATGCTGCTTGTGTTCAACGTTAACGAAACCACTAAAGGTATTGTTGTCGATGATATTGTAGCGGTTGAGTATATCAATCAATTTTTGGATTTGCCGGAAAATTCCGGTAAATCTAGATATGTGCGCTCGCTGGCGCGGCGCGATAAGGACAATTCAACGGTGCAGTTAATAGACGAGGAACTGATTATTGATTTGTAACAATCTCAAAATCTACCCTGCCGGTCAATTCGTTCGCGGCGGCGCAGGTCACATTGACCGTGCCGCCTATTTCATACCGTTTTTTCGTGGCGCGTCCCTCAATATATAATCCCAGTTTATCACACTCATAAATATCATCGTGCAAAGTGTGTATAGGTACAAGCCCTTCAACCGTATTTGGCAGTTCAACAAACATACCGTAATTTTGAATACCGGATATTACTCCCTCGAACTCCATACCTACATAATCTCTCATATACAACGCCTTATACAGTTTCTCAACAAGCCGCTCCGCCGTGTCTGCGGCTATTTCACGCGCCGTGGACTGTGCGGCGGCTTCGATACAGCGAACCTTGAAATCGTCATTCTGAGCGGCAACGCCGAGCAGAGCCTTGACGGCGCGGTGAACCATCAAATCGGGGTAACGGCGTATGGGCGATGTGAAGTGGCAGTAGCAGTCGGACGCAAGTCCAAAATGCCCGAGGTTATCGGCGGAATATTTAGCTTTCATCATGCCGCGCAGCAGCGCGGTATTTATTATGCGGAAGCACGGCAAATCTCTTGCCAAGTCCAGTACCGCTTGAAGTTGCGCCCCCGTTACATTTTTATTTTTCTTAACTTTAAGTCCTTTAGCGAGAGCCAATGTATAAAATGTCTCTAATTTTTCCGAATCGGGATGTTCATGCACGCGATAGACACACGGTGCTTCCGGCCAGAACAGGAATGATGCGACAGCCTCGTTTGCCGCAAGCATAAACGCCTCAATCAGCCGTTCCGAATCTCCGCGTCCGCGTTGCACAATGTCAACGGGCTGCCCGTTTTCATCGCATATGATTTCGCCCTCAACGGTCTCAATATCCAACGCGCCTTTCGCGCTTCTGACGGCAGTCATCTTTTTGGCAACGGCATTCATATCTAGGAGCGTTTTCTCCAGAGGATGCTCAAGCTCTCCGTTAAGGATTTTATTGCAGTCCTCATAAGTCATACGGAATTTGGAGTGAATAACGGATTCTTTGATTTCGGTATCTATAACCCGGCAATTTTCATCAAGCGTCATGAACACAGACAGGCACAGCCTGTCAACGCCGCCGTGCAATGAGCAGATACCGTTGCTTAACGCCTTGGGGAGCATCGGTATTACCCTATCCGCAAAGTAAACAGATGTTCCGCGCCCGAAAGCCGCTTTGTCGAGCGGACTGTCGGGTTTTATATAGTGCGATACATCAGCTATATGAACACCCAATACGAGCCGATTCTGATTGTCGCAAGTCAGGGAAACCGCATCATCAAGATCCTTCGCGTGTTCGCCGTCTATGGTGAAAATCAATTCCTCACGCAAGTCGGCGCGTCCCTTGAGCGCATCATCGGTAACGCTTTGCGGCATATTACGCGCCGCTGATACGGCGTTTTTGCCAAAATCCTGCTTAATGCCCTGTACAAACAGCAGAGCTTCAACAGCCGCCTCGAATGTGCCGTCGCGCCCGAGCGCGGCGGTAATTTCTCCGGCGGGGGGATTAAATGAAGTAACACGCAGCGCGGTTTTATCACCGTCTTGGAATCGCGGGTTATGGCGTGTAACATCTATTTTATCGGGATATCGGCGGTCATCGGGAGTGAACCAACTCCTCTTGCCTTGGCGGTTCAACCGTCCGATAAGTTCGGCGGCATTGCGTGACAGAATTTTTATAACACGCCCTGACGGACCTCGTTCGTCAGCGTCTTCTTCGGGCGACACTAAAACGCGGTCGCCGTGCCACGCACCGCCGTTCAAATCGGGAGGAATAAATATATCCTCCGATTTGCCGGAAGGGGTGACAAAACCGAAGCCGCGTTCGTTCGCGCTGTAGATGCCCTCAATCATCTAATCAGCATCAGCACCAGAGTAAGCACAATAAATAATATTGCCACCCATTTAGTAAATTTTGACAATTTCGCGTCTAAGGTACGGGCTTGATTCTTTGAGAGAAAGGTATCCGCGCCGCCGGCAATAGCACCGGAAATTCCCGAACGCTTGCCTGATTGCAATAGTACGATTGCTATAAGCGATATAGCTAAGATAACTTGCAGAATTGAGACAACTAGCTCGCGAGTGGATAAATCGAACACGTTAAAAACTCCTTTGTTTAATGTAAAAAACAGTGTAACACAGAAAAGGGGTAAATGCAAGCGTTTTTTCGTTACTTTGCGTACTTTTGCAAAATCCCCTACTTCATCCGAACATCCGGACCGAAGAAGTGGAGCTGTTTGAACTCGCCCAACAAGCGCGAACAAATCTGCGGCATATATACCTGTGACAGTTCTCCGGCGGAAAAGTTGGCGTTTATTATCATTTTACGCCCGGCGACAAGCCTTGTGTTGATAATGTCGTACAGCGCGGACTGAACGAACGCCGTTGTCATCTCAGTGCCGAGGTCGTCTATTATGAGCAGTTCGCTGTTATAATAATCATCGGTGTCTGTCTCCGCGCGGTCAAAACGTTTATCCTCCAAGTCTTTGAACAGAGCAATGGCGGTCGTGTATTTAATCTCCGCCCCCATTTCCGCGACACCGTGCGCGATACAGCCGCACAAAAATGTTTTACCTTGTCCCGTGCCGCCGTTAAGGAAAAGATTTGGTGAATCCTCTCCGAAATTTTTAACCCAGCTTTTGCAGTAAAAATAGTTACCCTCCATATTCTCGCGCTGCGAAAGCCCCCAGTTAGGGTCTTTATCACTTGAGAACACGTTGAGGTTAAAGCTGTCAAAAGTCCTGCCGCCCAACGCCGACAGCTCGGCAGTCTGCACCGCCGCCAAATGGCGGCGCAGGCATACGCACGGTTTTGTGTTTGTATAACCCGTGTCCGCGCATATCTTGCACATATGCGTATCAATCATCGCGTCCGGCTCAAACCCATTTGCTGATAAAAGTGTCCTTAACTCTTCTTGCAAACTAAGGCTCTGTGCCTTTGCTTTTTCAAAGGCTTCTTCATCGACGTGTGACAACACATCCTCCATGGCGTTGAGGAAAACGCGGCGGATTTCACTTAGCAGCGTCGCCGTCATCGGGAGTTTTTCTTTTATTCTTTCGGTATCAGCCGCGCGTCTGGCTTTATATTTTTCCTGTTCGTCCGCAAGTAATATACGCGCTCTTTTAAGTATGGTCATCAAATCCCCTCCTCGTCACGCACACGTTTAAGAAAACTGCTTATATCATCCACCGCCGCCTTTTCACGCGAACCCGCGTTTGCCTCGGACGCGAAAGCCGTTCTTGAACGGGCGGGCTGCGATGACGGGGCTTTTTTACCGCTTTGATAGTTTGTTAAAAACGGCTCGCCGCCCTCGACCTCTTCGGGCGTGGTAAGCCCTTTGGCTTCCCAGTTCTTTAGAATTGCCGCCATATATTTCCAGTTCATACCTCCGGTACGAATAACGGTTTTATCATACGCGAGCGATATTAAGTCAAGCGAATGTCCCGCTGTTATCCACTCATTCATGTATTTTTCCTCGGTGACAGACGGTGCTCTGCCCCGAATTTGAAGCATCGACATGATTTTATAGCGCGATGAGCGTCGTCCGGCTAGTTCGGCGAGATATTCCTCGGCGCGAAGCTCATTGTCTATGCCGCTGCGCTCCCACGCGGCGGCCTCTTTATCTATTTGATTCAATTTTGGCGTTGACGCGCCGCGTTCGCGAGCCTCTTCGACACAGTGCGTTATCAGCAGATGTATGACACCCGCAGGCAAACCGCGCCAGTCGTAAATCCTGTACAGAGTTTGCAGGTCATTATTTGATAATATTTTGCCCAAGCGTGATTCCGCTTCTTTTACAACCGCGCTAAAATCGCTGTGCCTTTCAAGGGCATCGGCTATTTCGGAAGAGGTATATACGGGGCGGTCGTCTACAATTAATCCTTTAGGTTGAGGCGCGGGTATTTCAGGCGGCGGCGCAATCGGTTGAGGCGGGGCGGGGGTTACCCTGCCGCTGTCTTTGAACAGCGGGGATACCGTTGTAATAAGCGCGGCTTCTTTCAGGCGCGTGAACGCGCGTGTAACCTCAAGACCGTCCATGCCCAGAATAAGCGCGGCTTGGTTCGTATCCAACGGTTGAGGGTTAGCCAGTAAGTAGCAGTACAAAAGAGCCGCCGCTCCGTCTTGAAGCGCGAGCATTTGATTTATGGCGTGGCGCGTTACACCCACGGCTTGTCCTGTTTGAAGTTCAAAAGAGGTATCCATTAATGCCGCTCCTAGCTTGATAAAATCTTTAATCTCTGATACACTTACCCCGGAGGATGAAAAAATGAAACACATTGACCTATATACAGACGGTGCCTGTTCAGGAAACCCCGGTCCGGGAGGTTGGGGCGCGATATTGATATACGAAGGAATTGAGAAGGAAATGTCGGGCGGCTGTATAGATACTACAAACAACCGCATGGAACTAACCGCTGTCATAGAGGGGTTGAACGCGCTGAAAATGCCCTGTGAAGTTACGGTTTATTCCGATTCCCAGTATGTTATCAACGCCATGACTAAAGGTTGGGCGGAGAGTTGGCGAGCAAAAGGCTGGGTCAAGAGCGATAAAAAGCCCGCGCTGAACGCCGACCTATGGGAAAAACTGCTGAATCTATGCGAACTTCACCGTGTGTCTTTCATATGGGTGCGCGGACACGCGGACAACGAGTATAATAACAGATGCGACAAATTGGCGGTTAACGCGATTCCTCACGAACCCTAAAATCCGCGCCAAGGTTTTCCGCGATTTTCCTCGCTCGCTCTATATCGTCATCACTCAAAAAAGAGAGAACGGAAGCGGTTACGTTAGGGACATATTTAACGGCACTTCTTATAAATTCCAAAACACTGTCATATGCCTTGTCACCGAAAATAGTTGGGCAGTGTTCGTTATAGCTCTCAGAATCGGGGTAATTCAACGAGACGGACACCACATCGAATACCGACAGCTCCGGGGTTATGTCGCGCCCTTCTATCATACTGCCGTGTCCGTTCGTGTTGAGCCGGAGCTTTATGGCTGGCTTTTGTTTTTTGAACTCGCGCGCCGCCTCAAGCATAACATCGAGCCGCATAGTCGGTTCGCCGAAGCCGCAGAACACTATTTCGGGCGCGTTCCGCCAATCGACCTGTGCCGCGCTCTTGAGAATCTCTTCGATATCCGGTTCATACTCAAGCCAAAGGTCTTCGGCATCACCGACACCCGAAACTCTGCCGCGCAGACAAAAATCGCACCGCGCGGTGCATCTGTTCGTTATGTTCAAGTAGAGGTTCTTTCCCACATGGTACGCTATTGTCATGCCGTACACCTCAAAGCTGTTTCATCATAAACATCTCCATTGTTTCCACATATGGCGGGAAATCCTTAATCAGGCAGCCGCTGTCTTTATACCCCAGTTTGCGGTAGAAGTGCTGTGACGTTTCTTCCACCATTGTTGAAGTCATAACCAGCTTATGCCCCGATGAACGCATTTCATTTTCCCAATGCAGCATTGCCAGAGTACCATAGCCTTTATTGCGATAGGATTCATCAAATATGATAAGGGTTAAAAAAGGAATTAAGTCCCAAAACAAATTATAACGCATGACACCGATAAGTATATCGTCATCCTTTAAGACGTAAACCCGTTTTATGTTGACTTTCAGCAGAAATTCCGATTCCGGCAAATATGAATCCAGAGTTTTCCAAAAAGGAAAATCCGATTCGGCAGCATAATCAATTTGCAGCATAATGTCTCTCCAAATACTAAGTTATAAATAGCATGGAATACCAAAGAAACGCTTGCCCGTTTCAAAGGTCGTTTCGGTCAGTTCCTCAAGTGTTATGCCGCGCAAATCGGCTATAAGCCGTGTCGCCTCCGGCATGAGCGTGCTGTCGTTGCGCTCACCGCGATTAGACTGCGGCGCGAGATATGGCGCGTCCGTTTCGAGCATAAGCCTGTCGATAGGCATATAGCGTATTGTTTCATGCGATTTGTACGCGCCTTTGAATGTTATCGACCCTGTAAAAGACAGATACCATCCAAGACCCAAAAGGGTACGCGCGTAATCGAGACTGCCGGAGAAGCAGTGGTATACAACCGCCTTGAGCTTGAATCCGCGCAGAATATCCAGCGTGTCGGCGTGCGCGTCGCGGTCGTGGACAATTATCGGTATTTGCAGCTCCTGCGCCAGTTGCAACAGACGCTCGAAAGAGCGTTTTTGCACATCGCGAGGTGAGAGGTCGCGGTAATAATCCAACCCGATTTCACCTATCGCAACGACTTTGGGCATAGCCGCCATACGTTTTAGCTCCGACACATTCTCCTCGTTTACTTCCGCCGCATCGTGCGGGTGAATGCCAACGGCGGCATAGATAAACGGATATTTTTCCGCGAGCCTGAGTGCCGCGCGGCTTGAGCGCATATCCGCACCCGGATTGACTACAAGCTCAACCCCATGTTCCGTCAATGATGACAGAACCGCGTCACGGTCGTGATTGAACCGCTTATCGTCATAGTGAGCGTGGGTGTCAAAATACCGCATTTTCATTTTCTTTACAGCCGCCGTTTTCTTTGCAACCACCGTTTTCATGGCGGCGGCAACCGCGTTTCAGCACCTTTATCTCGGTTTTGTCGAAAAATTTAGGCGGCTGATCCGGTTGATCCGCCAACGATACCTTCACCTTGCCACGCAGGAGACTAACGTCTACAACAACCCCGCGCCCTGACGGCGTTTCAACTTGTGCGTCTATGTTGGGCATGGATTCCTGCAACTCTTCATATGCTTCCTGCTCGTAACTGAGGCAGCACATAAGCCGACCGCATGAGCCTGAAATTTTTACGGGATTGAGCGATAACCCCTGCTCTTTCGCCATCTTTATTGAGACAGGCGAAAACTCGCTTAAAAATGTCGAACAGCAGAATGTTTTACCGCAAATGCCGATGCCACCCAGAATGCGCGATTCATCGCGCACGCCAACTTGACGCAATTCTATCCGCGTGTGAAATTCCGAAGCCAAATCCTTTACAAGCTGACGGAAATCTACGCGCCCATCGGCGGTGAAAAAAAACATAATTTTATTGCCGTCAAAGGCGTACTCGGAGCGTATGAGTTTCATCTCAAGACCGTGCTTTTCGATTTTCTGGCGGCAAATCGCCGATGCGCGTTTTTCTTTTTCGGCGTTACTTTTTAATATTGCCCTATCCTGATCGGTGGCAATACGGATTATGCCGCGCAAAGGCTGGACAATCTTACTGTCCTCTACCTCAGTCTCAGCTTGAACGCAAGTGCCGTACTCGATACCGCGTGCCGTTTCGACTATAACACCCGCGCCTTTAGGAACAGTATGTCCGCCCGGATTGAAGTAATATGACTTCCCCGCGCCGCGGAACTGTATACCCACAATCTTGGTCAATGTGTTTCCCCCTGTGCTAAAATTACGGCAATCGCGCCGCAGATATGCCCTATTCCGGCGTTGCGCTCAAGCGGTGGCAGCAACTCGCCGAGCTTTTCCGCCGCGCAAACGGCACGGCGTTCAATAAGACCCCGTCTAAGACCGCATATCATGCCGCCGATAGCTTCGCGGTCAAGTTTTTCACAAGCCAAAACGCTTAACAGTAGGTTTAGCTCATCGCGCTTGTCATATGCGTCAAGAATACTTTTTTCAGCACCGCCGTCTTCCTCGCTTTGAACACCCCGCATATTAAGCCTGTAAAGTCTGGAACGCACAGTGGGCAGTAAATTATCGGCACGGAATGCAGTTAGTATAAACATTACGCTTGACGGCGGTTCTTCCAGTGATTTTAACAGAGCATTCTGGCATATAGGGCTTAACTCATCGGCGTTTTTAAGAATATATACCTTACGGCGGCTTTCGTTCGGGCGAATCAGCGTGTCCGCGCAAAGAGCGCGAATCTGTTCGACCTTCGCGCCGCCACATTCAAATACGATTACATCCGGATGGTTGCCGCTACGCATTTTAGAGCAAGACGTACAATACCCGCAAGCACCCCCGCCGCCCCCTGTACAGTTAGCGGCGGATGCAAGCCGAATCGCATCGTCTGAATCCCCTCCGGAGATAAGGATTGCGTGGGGAATACGCTCAGTATTTAACGAACTGTTCGACATTCAGCACAAAGACGGTCGCGCCGCCGACATTTACCTGAACGGGCATTGACGGTGAGAAGCTCATGCCGACATCGGGTGTCGAGGGTATGACCTGTTTGCGGCTGTTGGAGTGCTTTTCAATGAGTTCGAGCGCGGTATCAAGGCGCGCGTCATCAAGACCAATCAGCACCGTTACGTTTCCGGATGACAAAAAGCCGCCCGTTGTTGCCAGCTTCGTGACATTGAAGTCGGCGCGAGTAAGGCTTGTTATGACGGAATGCGCGTCATCGGAGTTAAGTATGGCGAGTACAAGTTTCATTGTGTATCCTCCCTTTTTATAATTAAAAATTAACAGTTAACAATTAACAATGGGCAACGAATCTGTTAATTATTCGTTGTTAGTTGCTAGTTATTAAAATGTTTAATCTGTTATTCAAATATACTAAGTGTTCCTCTGAGATTATCTCTCCGGGTACTATAACGGGTATGCCGGGCGGGTACGGAGCTATAATCTCGGCGGCAATTCTTCCAACCGCGCGTTCAGGGGAAACATCTTCTTTTTCCGAGTTTAACATAGCTTCGCGTGGTGTCATGGCGAATTTTGCGATAGGCATACGGCTGATTTTGCCTGTAAAGGATTCGCCGCCGCAGTTTGCGATTGCCTCAAAAAGCCTTTCGATATCGTCCGTGTCATCATAGAGGGAAATGATGAAAGTCAGCAAATCATCGGAAACCATCTCGGGGATTATATTCCCGATCCGACTGACATCTCCCTTGGCAGTCACTCTGAGCGGGTCAATCGGACATTCTGAAAACAAATTGTTATACTTATGCCGTGATATAACATTAAGTATAATTTTTCCCCTTCGGTATCCATGTTCATCAATGAATGCCCGCGCGAGGTCAATCGAAGCCATTATGGGGTAGCTTGGACTTCTTGTACCTGTCAAAACCGCAGCGTTACGGAATTTTTCGGGGCTGCCGTTCGTCAGAATAAACGCCGCCTGCCCCAGAGCGGGCAATGTCTTATGAGCCGACATGACCGCCGCGTCATAGCTGTAATAGTCCCTAAATCCGGGGATAAAAGGAAGATGCGCGCCGTGCGCCGCGTCAAGTAAAAGCGGTATGCCGCTTTGTACGCAGAATTTTTTGATTGCCGTCAAATCGCTCAACACGCCGTTATAAGTCGGAGATGTTACAATAACTGCCTTTGCACCGTTGGCTGAAGGCATATCGTCTAATGTGAGCGGCAGGGCAATGCCATCGGCAAACGAGCGGTAAGCGTAACGGGGGCGTAAATCCAACAATGCCATAGCGTGTATAACGCTCTGGTGGCACAGTCTGTCCGTTATGACGGTATCTCCGGGTTTTGTACAGGCGGCGAGCATCGCGAATATACCTTGCGTTGCCCCTCCCGTTAGGAACAGCGCGTGTTCCGCGCCGTAGGTTTTCGCCAGCAGACGCTCCGCCTCGCGGATAGGTCCGTCTGTTTCGCGGTAAAGGTCGCCGGTCTGCGGGAGTTCGGTTACATCCAACGCCGCCAAATCACCCCAAACGCCGCCGTGGAGGGGCTTTCCTTTGTGTCCCGGCATATGGAAACGCACAGGCTTGGAATTGGCGTAATTTGTTAATGCGGTAAATAATGGCGTTAACATGGAGGCATTATAACATGAATTTTTCGGTTAGTCAAACATAAAACTTTTTTGGGTCTTTTGGGTCTGTGCCAAGTTATGGCTCGTTATTCTTATGAAAAATTTTTTCAACTCATCTTGACAAACAAAAAACTTTGATGTATTATTGAATTACAATTCATTCAAAGGATGTGATGACAATAGCACCCAGAAGCAAAGAAGCGTTTGAATCCATGAGGCAAACGACCCGCCAAAAAATCGAAATAGCCGCCCTGTCACTGTTTGCCAGAAAGGGATTGTCGGTCAAGGTGGGGGAAATCGCGGAAGCGGCAGGAATAAGCCAAGGTTTGATGTACAGCCACTACCCGTCAAAAGACGCGCTGATTGCCGAGCTTGTGCGTCAGGCAACTTCGATGTCTTCCGGGTACACGGCGGCTTGGGTCGGCGAGTGTGAGACTGTCGCCGACAAAATACGGAATATCAGCGTCATGATGTGCGGTATGTTTGCCCAGTTTCCCATCGGAATCGACTATTTCATGTTTATGACACAGGTTGGCATGAGTGATTTTCAAATGCCGGAGGAGTCGTGGTACTCTGAAAAGAATCCGAATCCGGCCGAAATCCTTGCGAAACTGATTGTACAGGGTCAGCAGGAAGGCTCGGTAGTATCAGGCGACCCGTTGCAGTTATCTTCTGTGTATTACGCGGTTATACAGGGATTGTGCTGTTATATAATCACGGGTATGCCGATGTCGCCGCAACCGGAAATGCTAAACAGAATTTTATTAAAGGAGAATTTTTTATGAAAAAGAAAGTAATCATTATCGGAGCGGGTATCGCGGGCTTGTCCGCAGCTGTCTACGCGCAGCGCAGCGGGTTTGACGTTACGCTAATCGAAAGCCACAGTATAGTCGGCGGCAACTGCACAAGTTGGAAGCGCAAAGGGTACTTATTCGAGGGCGCGGTACACTGGTTAACAGGCTCAAGCCCCGCAATAGCGGGATTTAATCAGATGTGGAGAGAGACAGGCGCGTTGAATGACGATGTACCGATACATCTATACAATCCTTTCCGCGCCGTGGAACATGACGGGCAGATTCTGTATATATACCGCGATATTGAAAAGACGGCCGAACAGCTCCGCAAGGTTTCACCAAAGGATATACCGATGATTAACCGTCTGGTAAAAGATATCAGAACAGCATCTAAATTGACGGTGCCGCTGACCGATGTCAAAGGCGTAAAAATGAATAATCCTCAAAAAATGGGACTAAAAACGGCGTTAAGCATGATGCCCGTCCTGCCCGTTATGAACAAATTCGGCAAAATGAGTGTCGGCGAATATAAGAAGCAGTTTGAACACCCCGGTATACGTCAACTGCTAAGTGTCGTGCCGGATGATTATAACTCCATTGCTCTTTTTATGACGCTTGCAACCCTAAACATAGGCGATGGCGGCTATCCCGAGGGCGGTTCTATACCTATGGTGCAAAGAATGTCGAAAACCTTTACCGATATGGGCGGTAAGCTGCTTCTTAACACTCGTGTTGATAAGGTCAACATAAAAGACGGCAGAACCACAGGTGTAACGCTTGCCGATGGCGGCACACAGCTTGAAGCCGATGCCGTTATTGTGACACAGGAAACTGTCGCGGCTCTCGATATGCTCTTCGAGACACCGCCGAAAGACGCATGGCTCAAAGAGCTGCGCGATACCGCAAGGCACGCGGTCTGCACATTTATCGGCATAGGCGTAAGAGCGGAACTGCCCGACATAACAATACCCGAATGGGAACTCGAAACGCCCATTACTTACGCGGGGCAGTCGGTATCTCACATAAGTTTCAACAGCTATCGGCGTTACGCGCCCGAGGGCGGAACAGCGTTGACAGCTATTTTTCTCACCGACACATATGACTTCTGGAAAAAAGCGAAAGACAGCGGGCGGTATGAGGAAGAAAAGCAGGCTCTTGCGGATCAGGTCAGCCGCGCTCTCTGTCAGAAATACCCGCAGTGCGAGGGTAAAATTGAAGTTATAGACGTAGCCACGCCGCTGACATACGAGCGTTATACGGGCGCGTATCACGGCTCTTGGATGGGGGTCATGCTCCCGGGCGACAATATGGCGAAAACCTACTTAGGTCATTGTGAAAGTGTGGAAGGGTTGTTTTTTGCCGGACACCGCCTAATACCTCCCGGCGGGCTTCCGACCGCGCTTCAATCCGGCCGCACGGCGGCGCAGTTGGTCTGCCGTCAATTCGACACCGTTTTTCAGTAGGGGCGGCCGTTCGTCCGCCCATGGGCGCACAGTGTGCGCCCTTCGCCACCCGGTCTTGCAAAACACAATTCCATATGCTATACTAATCCCCATGATGGAAAAAATTACTCTGGATAACGGAACACGCATAGTTACCGAACGGCTGCCCCATGTCCGCTCCGCGGCGTTCGGCGTGTGGGTCGGTACGGGTTCGCGCCATGAAACGCCCGCGTTGGCGGGAGCTTCCCACGCGCTTGAGCATATGGTGTTCAAAGGCACTGAAACACGCACTTCACAAGAAATAGCCCGGCATATGGACTCCATAGGCGGGCGGCTCAATGCGTTTACCACAAAAGAGTTTACGTGTTATTACGGTCGCGCTCTGGATACGCACCTCACCGATGCGCTCGACCTTATTTTTGACATCTCTTTTAACGCAAAAATTGACGAGAATGACTGGCAGACCGAGCGCGGCGTTATTCTTGAGGAGATTGATATGTATAAGGATACGCCCGACGACCTTGTGTCCGAGCGGCTGTTCAAGGCTGTGTTTCACGGCTCACCTTTAGCGCGTCCGATTCTCGGAACGCCCGCGCGGCTCGCGGGCATTGCCTCCGCCGATTTGCGGGCTTACCGCGACAGTGAGTACCGCCCGTGTGAGACGGTCTTTTCACTGGCGGGATGCTTTACAGATGAACATATTAAATATGCCGCCGAGAGACTGAGTTTTGCGGCAAAGCCTAAGAGAAAAAAGCCGCGTGAGGCGGCTTTCGTGCCATCGCGTGTGACTAAGAAAAAACCGATTGAACAAAACCATTGGTGTCTGGCGTATAAGGGATTGCCATCGGGACACCCCGACCGCCGCACCCTTCATATAATGTCAGGCATACTGGGTGACGGTATGTCATCGCGGCTGTTCCGCGCGGTTCGTGAAGAAGCGGGCTTATGTTATGATATAAGCTCGTTTTCAGCAACGCACAGCGACATCGGTCTTGTCGGAATTTATACGGCGATGGGGCGGGAGAGCGAACGCCGCGCACTCGAAATGGCGCGTGATATAATCATAGACTATGCCGATCACGGTCCGGCGCAGGATGAAGTTGACCGCGCGAGGGAACAGGCGAAATCATCGTTGGTTATGTCTATGGAATCCACACAGTCGCGCATGAACCATATGGGACAGAGCGAACTGCTGTTAGGGCTTACCATGTCCCAAGATGAAATGCTCGAGCGTTACGATGCGGTCACGCGGGACGGGGTACACGCGCTCGCGCAAAAATTGCTCAATCCCGAAACGCTGTCGTTTTCGGCGGTAGGGCGCGTGGACAAACCCGAAGATTACAGCGATATTTTGTAGGGGAGGACGTTCGTCCGCCCGCGAATGCCCTCGGCGCACCGTTATAAATATTACCGCCGATGACAGGAGGAAATATGGAAAAAATAACCAAACCGCGCGGTACGGCGGATGTGTTGCCCGGCGAATCGGGCAGATGGCGCGAACTGGAAGCGAAAGCCGCGCGTATCGCCATGAGCCGTGGGTTCAATGAAATACGTTTCCCAACGTTCGAGCATACCGAGCTGTTCAGTCGCGGCGTGGGAGATACCACCGATATTGTGACTAAGGAAATGTACACCTTCGAGGACAAGGGCGGGCGTTCCATAACCCTTCGCCCCGAAGGTACTGCGTCCGCCGTTCGCGCCTGTATCGAAAACGGGCTTTTTGCCGGCGCGATGCCGCTGAAGCTGTTTTATATCGCCCCGATGTTCAGATACGAAAAGCCCCAGTCCGGTCGGTTGCGTGAACACCATCAATTCGGTGCGGAATTGTTCGGCGCGGCGGGTTTTGAGGGTGATTTGGAGATAATATCGCTTGCGCGTGCGTTCCTGTCCAACGCCGTACACATACCCGAAGACGGCGTTAATCTGCATATAAATTCCATCGGCTGTTCGGAGTGCCGCCCCGTCTACCGCGCCCGACTAATAGAGTATTTAGCCGACAAACCCCTATGCGCTCTATGTTTAGAGCGTGTCGGGCGTAACCCTTTGCGCGTTTTAGACTGCAAGAATGACGGCTGCCGTGAATTTGTAAAAAACGCGCCGTCAACCGCCGATACGCTGTGCGGCAACTGTGCCGCGCATTTTGAATCGTTAAAAAAAGGGTTGTCACAGTTGGGTATCAATTACACCGTGAACGATAAAATTGTGCGCGGTCTGGATTACTACAACGGGCCTGTGTTTGAGTTTATCCGCAACGGGCTGACCGTGCTTGGCGGAGGACGTTACGATACCCTTACAGGGTCGCTCGGCGGTAGTCCCACGACCGCGTGCGGCTTCGGAAGCGGCTTGGAACGCTTGCTCGCCGTACAGGATGAATTAGGCATATCTTTCGGAGGCGGGACAGAGCCGATACTCTATATTGCCGTTGCGGGTGACGCTGAAAGCCCCGCCGCCGTGACTGCCCGCGCGTTAACGGGCGCGTTGCGGGATTCGGATATTTTTGTTGACAGTGATATATGCGGGCGTTCGCTCAAAGCGCAGCTTAAACAGGCTGACCGCATGAACGCCCGCTATATGGCAATAATCGGCGAAGATGAAGTTAGATCCGGGCAGCTCAAACTCAGGCGTATGAGTGACGGCGCGGAGTTTTTTTGTAAAATAGATACGGAGAAGATATATAATATTATACAGGAGGATTAACAAATGAAACGTACGCCAATCAGCAAAATCATTCCCGGGAGAGACTATAAAATACAAGGGTTTATCGAAAATATTCGCAACAAAAGAACCATTGCTTTTATCGTCATAAAAGATATCGCGGGAAAAATTCAGATTACTTTGGACAAGGAGAGTTCCCCGGCTTTATCTGAGCAAATAGAATCCCTGTCCCTGCAATCATTTGTCACGGTTGAGGGCGCGGTTGTGGCGAACGAGCACGTCAAATTAAACGGGATGGAAATGATTCCCAAAGAAATAATTCTTGAATCCTTTGCCGAGCCTTTGCCGATACAAAGCGATTCCGCCATTGAACATAAAATGGATTACAGATGGCTGGATTTGAGATCGGATAACAATCAGATGATTTTCAAAATACAGACTTGTATGGTCGGTGCCATGAGAAACTATCTGACAGATAAGGATTTTATCGAAATCCACACCCCGAAATTAATTGGAACCGCCAGCGAAAGCGGCGCGAGCGTCTTTGAGCTGTCCTATTTTGACACAAAGGCATATCTGGCCCAAAGCCCGCAGTTTTATAAGCAAATGGCAATGGCGAGCGGATTTGAGAGTATATTTGAAGTGGGGCCGGTGTTTAGGGCGGAAAAGTCATACACCAGCAAACACGCCACCGAATTTACCGGGTTTGATCTGGAAACAACAAATATCGACTCTTTCAAAGACGTGATGACAATAGAAGAGGATCTCATTACAGATATGCTGGAAAAGGTCAAAGCCAGATACGGAGGTGAGATACTGGATATGTTCGGCCTTGAGGTAAAAATCCCGCAAAAGCCGTTTCCCGTTATCAAATTGGCCGATCTGTATCTTGAATTAAAAAAACGCTACGGATACGATGTCCCCGAGGAGGAAAAAGGCGATCTGACAACAGAAGCCGAAAGGCTGTCTTTCCGTTTCACACAGGAGGAATACGGCCATGAATTTCTGTTCGTCACAGATTATAACGCGGCAAACAGGGCTTTTTACCACATGAGAAAAGACGGTGTCCCTCAGGGTTACGACTTGATTTGGCGCGGCGTGGAAATCACAACGGGGGCGCAGCGTGAACACCGTTATGATATATTGAAGCGGCAGGCGGAGGAAAAAGGACTGGACAACGATGTGCGCTTTTACCTTGAATTTTTCCGTTACGGCTGCCCGCCCCACGGCGGTTTCGGTATTGGGATAGATAGGATGACTATGCTTTTGCTAGGGCTGCATATCAAAGACTCGATGTTTATATTCAGAGGTCCTAACCGCCTTCACCCATGATTTATTTAGACCACGCGGCAACAACGCCGCCGTCAAAGGCGGCGATTGACGCTTTTAACAACGCTTTGGAGTACGCAAACCCATCGTCCCTACATGGGCAGGGGCAAAAAGCCCGCAAACTGCTTGAGCGGTCGCGGGCAGTCATAGCCGAAAAACTGAACGCCGCGCCGGAAGAAATCATTTTTACATCGGGCGGCACGGAGGCTAACGCTCTCGCACTGAATGTCAGCGGGCATAAGCTGACGACCGAGCTTGAACACCCGTCCGTCCGCGAAAACGCGGACACGTTGGCGAACCCCTATCAGTTGATAGGTACTATTCAAGACAACACGGCAATCATATCATGTATTTATGTCTGCAATGAAACAGGCTCGATACAACCCATAGCCGATATTGCAAAAGAGATTAAGGGTCGCGGCATATTACTGCATACCGATGCCGTTCAGGCGTTCGGCAAAATTGACTGCAACGTAAAAAAGTTGGGTGTTGACCTGATGACCATGTCCGCGCATAAAATCGGCGGTATCAGAGGTGTCGCCGCGTTATATGTACGCAAAGGGGTAAAAATAAAACCTCTTTGGCTTGGCGGCGGGCAGGAAAACGGTTTGCGCCCGGGTACTGAATCGCTTCCGCTTATCGCGGCGTTCGCGGCGGCGGCACAGCGTGAAAGCACCGATACCCGCCCGTTGATTGATTACTTGTTGGAATTACTGCCAAATAAATTACCGAACGTTATCATTGTTCCGGGTCATGGCGCACCGCATATAATCGCGTTGGAGCTACCGCGATGCCCGGGACAGGTCGCCGTGAGAATGCTCAGTGACATGGGGGTTTATGTTTCGTCCGGCTCTGCTTGTTCAAGGGGAAAGACAAGCCCGGTATTAAAAGCTCTTGGCGTTAAGCAACCGGATAATGTCATACGAATCAGCTTCGGCGAGGGCAACACAAAGGAGGATGTTGATGAATTAGTTAAGGCGTTGGGAATTGTATTGGAGAAATTTATATAAATAGAAGGAGTAATAAAATGACAGACAATATTGTTGGAAAAAATGTTGGTTGGAAATTTCTGTTGCTTGCGTTCGGTACGTTTGCGGGGATTTGTTTGGAATATGCCGTTATCGGGCTTGGCTATCTCGCTTTCGGGCAGATTATTAGCTTTGACGGACCGCATTGGCAGATAATCGTGCATTGGATTGTTACCTGTCTAGTGTGGAGCGGCGCGGCAGTTCTGCTCGTTCGGCTCGCTAAGGCAAAATTAGGGTTTGACATATTTGAAAAAGGCGCGAAAATGAAGCCTTGGCAATGGTGTGCCGTGGTTTTAGCAATCGCTCTCTCTGTCGTGGTGAGTTATTTTGATTGGGACATGAATTTCAAGTTCATGGCAGAGTTCAGATCAAACGGATTACCGAGGTTTGTGTTTCAATACTTATACTATTTTGTTGAAACTGTTATGTTTCTGTTAATCATAGTTTTTGGACAAAAGGCGTTTGAAAGTTGGACTAAGAAACCGAATATTCCGTGGGGCGGGATTGTCTGCGGGTTAACTTGGGGTATCGGGCATATAATCAGCAGGGGCTTTTTCGACCCGGTTAACGGAATATTATCTATGGTATCGGGGTTTATGTTCGGCGCGGTCTATCTGTTTGTCAACAGGGACATTAAGAAAGCGTGGGTTGTATTGCTCTTAATGTTCGCGTTATGATGTCATTAAATACTGTATCTGAGAGCCTTTGTTAGGAATGGGTACGCTAACATAACCAATCCGCTCAGACCGCTCCAGATAATTAGATACCTCAGGCACACCTGCCCCATGATGTGATACCCGTAATGCGTGTAATCCCATACATTCAGCTTCAGCCACACGTTGACGACCATCCCGGCGGCAAACTCAACCGCGCATACGGCAAGCCCCCCGGCAACACATTTGAGCAGAAACGGCATCCCGGTCTGCGAGAGCAGTATAATCACGCCAAAGCAAATGCCGCCCGCGATGAACATACTAAAATGTGTGTAACCGCGATATAATATCTCTAACAGGGCATAGGCGAAACCGCCTAAAATAAATTGATTAAAGTATTTCATGAGAATATTGTTAACAAATAAAGGAGAGATAAACCATGAATAAGTTGGAAAAGTACGCAAATCTGATGCTGCGCGAAGGCGTTAACCTGCAAAAAGGACAGCCACTGTTACTTACAGGGTATGTGGAGAATTACGATTTTGTCCGTTTGGTAACTGAGCAGGCTTATCTGGCGGGCGCGAGCGAAGTCTATGTGCGTTGGGTGGACGAAGTGGGAGCTAGGCTTAGGTATCTCCACGGCGCGGAGGAACTTTTTGAAAATTATCCCGAGTTCCAAAGGCTCATGTTTGAACACTACAACGACCGCGATGCGTGCTACCTGCATATTGTGGCAAGCAACCCCGAGGCGTTAAAAGGAGCTTCGCCCGAACGCCTTCAAAAATGGAACATCACATCGAGTAAGGCGTTGAAATTTCACACGGATAAGACGATGTCAGGCGCGTTCGCGTGGTGTGTGGCTGCCGCCCCCAACAAAGAGTGGGCGAAGAAGGTATTTCCCGAACTGAGTGAGAAAGAAGGCATGGACAAGCTATGGGACGCAATACTGCAATGCTCGCGTGTCAATAATGATGACCCTATTTCCGCGTGGCGCGAACACGCACGAGTTGCGGCAAAACGCGCGGAGTTTTTGACAAACGCGCAGTTTAGATCCCTGCGCTTCACCAACAGCATTGGTAGCGATTTTACTCTGACGCTTCCGGATAATCACATCTGGCAGGGCGGCTCTGAAAAAACGCTGGACGGGCGTACATTTTCCGCGAACATACCAACGGAGGAGATATTCACCGCGCCGCACAGATTAGGAACGAACGGACGCGTTGCCGCGTCTATGCCGTTGGTTTATCAAGGCGATCTTATCGAAAATATCGTGCTTGACTTTAAGGACGGCAGAGTTGTCGATTATAAGGCGAGCAAAAATGAAGCCTTGCTGAAAAATCTTATTGAAACCGATGAAGGCTCACACTACTTGGGTGAAGTCGCGCTCGTGCCGCACGACTCGCCGATTTCACAACTGGGGATTTTGTTCTATGAAACCTTATTCGATGAGAACGCTTCATGCCATCTGGCGGTCGGTCAGGCGTATCCAACGTGTGTCAAAGGCGCGGCGGAGCTTGACGATGAAAAGAAGAAAGAGCTGGGCTTGAACGTGTCATATGAACACGCCGATTTTATGATAGGAACGCCCGATTTGCAAATCATGGGTACAAAAGCGGACGGAACAAATATTCAGATATTCAAGGACGGCAATTTTGCGATATAGTTTCTGTATAGGTGAAAACCCGGCAGGATGAAAACAAGCATAAATTAACAAATTGTTCACCCAATAATTAAAAACAAGTGTATACTGTATTATATAAACGCTTGACAGGGGTGATATTTGTTGGCAAAACGTATTTTAGTCATCGAAGATGACAAGAACATAGCCGACCTTCTGCGCCTTTACCTTGAGCGCGATGGATTCGCCGTTGATGTCGCGCATGACGGCAGGGCGGGACTGGACACGTTCCGCTCCGATGTGTTTGACATCGTGCTTTTGGACATCATGCTTCCCATAATGGACGGGTGGGATGTCCTGCGCGAAATACGCGCCGTCAACAAAACGCCTGTGATTATGCTGACAGCAAAGGGGCAGACCTCGGATAAGGTGCAGGGGCTTGAGATGGGCGCGGATGATTACATCGCCAAGCCTTTTGAAATGAAAGAGGTACTGGCGCGTGTCCACGCCGTTATGCGCCGCACCGCGCCGGAGACGGCAAAAGATAAGAAACTCTGTTTTGACGCGCTTGTTATTGATATGGAGTCCTATACCTTAACCGTGAACGGCGGCGGCGTTGACGCACCGCCCAAGGAACTGGAACTGCTATTTCATCTCGCATCGTCACCGAACAGGGTTTTCACGCGCAATCAACTGCTCGATGAAGTCTGGGGCTTCAATTATTTCGGCGATTCGCGCACGGTCGATGTGCATATTAAACGCCTGCGCGGAAAACTGGAAGGGGTCAGCGGCGCGTGGTCGCTGAAGACCGTCTGGGGCGTTGGCTATAAGTTTGAGCTTAACGGTTAAGATATGAGGGGCGTATTCGCAAAACAGTTCGCGTGGCTGTCGTTCATGCTGTTTATGTCCATTTTAATTGTGGGCGTTTCGTTTGTTGCCGCGTCATCGGGGTATATATCCGCTATGCAGCAGGCAAGCCTTACAAAGAATGCAGAGGCCGTATCAAGGCTCGTCTCCTATGAACTGACGGAGCGGCGCGGGCAGCTAGACCCCCGACTGCGTATTTCGTTGGCGACAATCGCGTATACTTCCGATACGCACATTCTCATCTGTGATGTCAGAGGTCAAATCTTAATGTGTTCCGATGGGCCGTTCTGCATCGATCACGCCGGGCTTTATGTGCCGGAGGCACTTGCTCAGAGCGTTGCGGAATACGGCGCGTTTTCTGAGCAGAGTACGCTTGGCGGCATATATGACGCGAGATATGAGTTGGCGGCGTGCGGCATGGATTTTGACGGGCAACACGCCGGGTTTATCATAGCGGCAACGCGGGCTTCCGAGACTAAAGCGTTGGCGGCCGCCATTTCAAGGATTTTTTTGATTGTTTCATTTATTGTACTGTTTTTAAGTTCTGTTTCGGCGTATATCGTAACGAAACGCATGACAAAGCCGCTCAAAGCTATGGCGGAAAGCGCACAGAACTATGCCAGAGGCGACTTCTCCACGCGAGTTTCGTTAAGCCCGAATATAAACGATGAAATCAGCGTTCTCTGCCATAATTTTAACTCTATGGCCGATGCGCTGCAACGGCTTGAGGAACTGCGGCAGGGTTTTATAGCGGATATTTCGCACGAGCTGCGAACGCCGATGACGGTTATACTGGGTTATGTTGACGGTATTCTGGACGGCGCGATACCTTCTGAGAACCAAAACGAGTATTTAGAGACCATACGCGGCGAGGTGTCGCGGCTGTCGCGCCTTGTTTCACGTATGCTGGACGCTTCAAATATGCAGTCGGGGAAGTTGACATTGACGCGCAGACCCGTTAATGTCAGCGAACAAATACGGCGTGTTATACTCGGGTTTGAGCGGCGTATTGAAGACAAGGAACTGAATGTCGAGTTTACTCTGCCAGATGACGACATCACGGTGAGCTTTGACCCCGATTCACTTACGCAAGTTTTAACTAACCTAACCGACAACGCGATTAAATTCGCCTCTCCCAAAGGTCGTCTGGGTATCTCATTAACACACAAGGGCTCAAAGGCTTATGTGTCCGTATTGAACAGCGGCGCGGGAATACCGCCCGAAGACTTGCCGTTCTTATTCGACAGATTTTACAAGACGGACAAATCGCGCTCCGGTGATAAAAACGGGCTTGGGCTTGGATTGTTTATAGTTAAAGGTATCATTCAGAGTCACGGCGAGAGCATACAGGTCACAAGCGAAAACGGCGTTACAACATTTACTTTTTCACTGTCTATGAGGTGATATATATGTACAATGAACCGCTCGATAACGAAATCATCAGCACCGGCACGGAGGAAACAGAACAGCCGAACATCTACGGCTATTACAGCTATGACCGGCAATACCGCCCCATACCGCCGCCCGCCGCGAAAGACACACCCAAGCGCGGCAGGGGACTGTTCACGGGAATAATTATCGGGCTGTTTATCGGGCTTCTGATTGCGGGCTTTATCGCCGCGCCTTTCTTGAACTTCAACCGTTCGGAGGGTTCGGGATTTGATTTGCGCTTTCCCGGAAGACCCTCAAGCGCACCCGATATGCCAACACCAACGCCGTACAGCGGCACGCCATCAACCGATGACGGGATTGGCGGCGGCAACGCAACGCTTAATATAGTTCCGGTTGTACCCGCGGCAACGCCCGCTCCGCAGCCGGACGCGGGCGGCAGGATTCCGCTGTCAAACGCGGATATTGTGACAAAGGGTCAGCCCAGTACGGTTTGCATTCTCGTGAGCAACCGCGAATACAACACCGCCGGTTCAGGTTCGGGCATTGTTATGACTGATGACGGTTATATCATAACAAATTACCATGTCATCGCGGGCGTGACCGACATAGAGGTGGTAATGCACGACAAGGAGCGTTACGCTGCAAGGATTGTCGGCTCGGATCAGCTCAGTGATTTAGCGGTTGTAAAAATTGAGGCAACGGGACTAATCGCCGCTGAGTTCGGGGATTCCAACGCGCTTGAAGTCGGCGACCCGGTCGTGGTAATCGGCAACCCTCTCGGGCTTGAACTGCAAAACACCGCAACGGCGGGCATGATAAGCGCGATAAATCGCGATATTGAGATTCAAAGCAGGGTTATGACAACGCTTCAGACCGATGCTTCGGTTAATCAGGGTAACTCGGGCGGCCCGATGTTCAACAAATACGGACAGGTCGTTGGTGTAATATCTTCAAAAGTTATGGGCAGTTTTATCGGAACCGCAGAGGGCTTGGGCTTCGCCATACCGATAACTCCCGCCAAGGAAGTCATAGACGACTTGATAAAGCTCGGATATGTTTCCGGGCGGCCTTTGATTGGCATTATTAATTATGATAATATAACGCCGTCTCTGTCAAGATTTTATAACGTGCCGCAGGGTGTGCGGGTTACGGCTATAAATGAAAAGAGCGATGCTTTCAAACAGGGTCTGAATGTCAACGACATCATCGTTGAGGTTAACGGAAAAGAGATAGCGGACGGTGACGAGCTGAACGCCGAAAAAAACAAGATGGCTGTCGGGGACAGAATGACGGTTAAGGTGTATAGAGATAAGCAGTATATAGATATAACATTTGAGCTTATGGAGCAGGGGACGCTGAGGTAGCTCCGCCCCCTAGATTTTCTCTCTTATACTCTCCATCAAATCGTTGTAAAATCTCAAATTATGCCCAACAGCCAGCCTCATCGCGAGCATCTCGCCCGCCGCGAACAAATGCCGCAGATACGCCCTTGAGTAGTTTTGGCACAGTTCACAGCCGCATTTCGGATCGACAGGGCTATTATCGCGCTTAAATTTTTCGTTTCTGATGTTCAGTTCACCTTCGCTCGTGTACAATTTACCGTGCCGCGCGTTCCGCGCCGGAAGTACGCAGTCGAAGAAATCTATGCCACGCTTAACCACCTCGATGATGTTCTCCGGCGTACCGACACCCATTAGATACCTCGGCTTGTCGGCGGGCATATGCGGCTCGACAGCCTCGATTATGCGGTACATCTCCTCCGCGCTCTCACCGACTGCAAGACCGCCGATTGCGTAACCCGGCAAGTCGAGCTCTGCTATCTCGCGCATATTCTCAACGCGAATATCCTCGTATATGCCGCCCTGATTGATACCCCAGAGACTTTGAGTGTCCTGCGTATGCGCGGCTACGCAACGCTTTAGCCAGCGTACCGTTCGAGCCGCCGAAGCCTTGACGTATTTGTGAGTTGACGGATTCTCAACACACTCGTCAAACGCCATGATAATATCCGCGCCCAACGCGTTCTGGATGGCGATAGAATCTTCGGGACGCATAAACAATTTGCGACCGTCAATGTGCGAGCTGAACGCAACACCCTCCTCGGTGATTTTCCTCAGTTTAGACAGCGAGAAAACCTGAAAGCCGCCGCTGTCGGTAAGTATGGGTTTATTCCAGTTCATAAAGCTG
The DNA here is from genome assembly GCA_009782385.1 of Oscillospiraceae bacterium. Taxonomy (GTDB): domain Bacteria; phylum Bacillota; class Clostridia; order Oscillospirales; family UBA929; genus WRMG01. The sequence goes on from WRJE01000013.1 coordinate 27,965, forward strand.
TGCAGTCCGCCCGCGTCTTTTACAATGTCCTCACCGGGGCGAAGGTGCAGGTGATATGTGTTGCACAGAGCGACCTGACAGCCCGCGCGCTCCAAGTCACGCGCGGAAAGCGCGCCTTTAATAGCCGCCTGAGTGGCGACATTCATAAAAACCGGAGTTTGTATGTCGCCGTGTGGCGTACTGTACACGCCGCGCCTAGCGCGGCCTTTTGTTTTCAGCAGAGCAAACATATTTTCTACGGTTAGAGCGCGATGTAGTCTTCAACTTCACGCAAAACACCTTTTGTTCCCGTGAGGTGAAACGGCTCATAACCATCGCGCAAGAAACCCAGTACATCACACTCATCATCGAGCTTAATAAACTCCTGCGGGGTGATGCCGTGCTTACGGATATAGAGGTTTGATATTTGCACTTGAAGATAGGTTTCCCCATCGAGATTTTTATAAGCCATTACGCCCTCCTACAGTTCCAACCAGCGTTCCCAATCTCCGCATTGTTCGATGCCGTACATATAGAAAATGTATTCCGCGCTTTCAAAGTGCAGATATGATTCCGAATCTAATAGCAAGCCGTAAGTTTCTGTCACCATCAGTTTTCGGATTGCCTCTGTCGGCGTGATATTTTCTTGCGTTGCTATCATCTTCGCAACCCGCGCGGCAAGAATATCTTGGTGCTGTTCTACACTCTTGTTTGCCACATTACTCATACAATACACCTCCCCGTAAGCGCAAGTCCTACCCGAAGTCTTTGAACGGCTTTCCCCTCCGCACATCTACATCGGTGAAGTCATATGTCGTGCCGTGGTAGAGAATTATCTTCGATACACTCATGGGCAATACCCTCCCACCGATATTATACGCCTTGTTCACTGTTTTTACAAGAAAGTATGAACGCCCTTTTCAAAAATTATCACATATCCTGCTCCCCCCGCATATAGTTTAATATAAGGGAGGCGGTGTGTTGTATTGCAGATGGGGCAGGTTCTGGGGCTTTGTCATAATCGCCTTCGGGGCGGGAATAGTTGTCGCATCTCTGATACCCGCGTTTATTCTAACGCTTCTGGTCGGTCTGGGACTTATCGCGCTGGGTTGTCTTCTTTGCAGATAAGGGGGGTGTTGCTGTGAAAATTATGGTTATTAGCTCTCCGAGGTTTCTACGGAGATTTCTTCGCCGTGTTTTCAGAGTCCACAACGTATAGATACCGGCGCGCCGCTCCCGGCGCGCTCTTATTTTATATTAACACGCAATATATGTCAAATTTATGATAAGACTAAACCCCCAGTCTTTTTCTTTTTCGCGATACTATTTCCCGACATATGCCGTAGAAAACATGGTGTAGAATAAAAAACGAATCAGTTTTCGGAGGCGATAACATTGAAAGAATCGGTTTTGGGACAAGGCGGGGCGGTCATATCAGCGGGACAAGCTATCAAGCGGGCGGTAAAAACAAAGACATCACACTATCTGGGTCTGGCGTTTATCGGTTTTTTACTGTCGAGGGCGTTTGTATTAGGGGGATTATCGCCGTTCGCGGCGGCGTTCGTTGCGGCGCAATGCCGCGATAATGACGGACGCGGCAATAAAGCGTTGGACGCGGTATTCGCCCTGTCGGGCGTACTGTTGGGGTACATATCGGGAGGAGCTGCCGCAAACATACGCTACATCGCGGTATGTGTGCTTATATTCAGTTCGTGTATGCTGTTCAGAGATTCGGCAGCAGCAAAAAAACGGATTCTCGCGCCGCTGTCCGCCTTTTCCGTTATGAGCGCGACAGGAATAGTATTTTGGTTTTCAAACGGCGCGGAGGCTCTGCCGTTGATTCTGCTTATTACCGAACTGCTGATGACGGCAGGGTGCGCGTATTTGTTCGAGGTCGCCGCCGAAACCGAAGAAACACAGCTCATGAACGCCGGACGGCTGCTTATCGCGTCATGCTGCCTGATGTCGCTGTCAGGCTTTGAGTTGGGGACACTAAGTCCGGCGCGTATTATTGCCGTATGCGCGGTTCTGCTCATATCGCACAGAGCGGGCGCAGGCATGGGCGCGGGTACGGGGCTCTGCGCCGGTTTGGTTATGGACTTGGGATTGGGGTTTCCTTTTTACAGTACGGCATACGGGAGCGCGGGACTTAGCGCGGGACTGTTCAAACGAGCCGGAAAACTGTTCGGAGCGTTGGCTTTTGTCAGCACGGGCGCGGTTACCGCGTTGTGGGCGGTCAGCAATACGCAAAGACTGTCGGTCATGTTGGAGTATTTTATCGCCTCGGTGGTATTTCTGCTCATTCCCGACACGTTATTCTCAAAACTGACTTTCAGCGCGGTACAGACAGACAGCGCGGGGCGTTCGGAACGTATGCGGAGCTATATAAAACAGCAGTTAAACGCGGCGGGCAAGGCGGTTACAGATGTTCACAGCGAGCTTGCCGAAGCTGTTGACCGCTCAAAGAGAAGCGAGGGCATAGAGGTGGTATTTGACAGGACATCGAAGCAGGTCTGCCAGAGATGCTCGCAGGTCAGGAGATGTTGGGAGGACGATCAGCGGCTTACATACTCCTCCATTCGTTCCGCCGCCGTTCTGTGTGAAAAACGCGGTTGGCTCGAGCGTTCGGACTTCCCCGCCGCCTTTTCGGGTCGCTGCCCGCATTACCGAAACTTTGTTGATACGGCAAACCGCGAGTTGGGTGCAATGCTCAGTCGCCGTCAATACGGTGCGCGTATAAGCGAGAACCGTGATAGGTTATCGCGGCAGTACGCCGAGTTCGGGCGTATTTTAGAAGGCGTGTCGGATATGCTTGACTTACGGTTTGACAACGCCGCCGAAAAAAGACTGACCCGTTGGCTTATGCGGAAACAGTTATCCGCAACGGCGGAGGTATACTCACTGCCCAACGGACGGATGTGCGCGAAAATCAACGGTGAGAACATATCGGTTCTGCTCACGGATAAACGGGAATTTACGCTTGAGGTATCACGGGAATTGGGTTGGTTGGCTAATGAACCCGATATGCAGCCGAACGCATCGTTAAATCAGATAACATTATACGAAGCCGAACCGATGAGCGTTACGCTAGGAATAGCCACACATAAACGAGACGGACAGGCAATCAGCGGCGATACGGGTACATATTTCAAAAGCGAGGACGGCACATTATATATCGCGCTTTCAGACGGCATGGGGAGCGGCGAACAAGCAGCCTATGACTCAAGGCAAGCGGTATCGCTGTTGGAAAAACTCATTAAGGCGGGCATTTCGCCCGAAAATGCCCTTGCGACGTTAAACTCCGCGCTGTGCCTTAAAAACTCGGATACATCCGTGTTCGTAACGCTAGATTTGCTCGCGCTCGATTTGTTGAGCGGGCATTTGAAATCATTCAAGCTCGGAGCCGCGCCGACTTATATACTTCATGACGGGATACCGCGGAAGCTGAGTGGCAACGCACTTCCCGCCGGCTTGGATTCGGACTGCAAGCCGCAGGCGGGACGTGCAATGCTTGAGGACGGCGATTGGGTCGTGTTAGTTACAGACGGCATTGCGGACGGTGAAAATGACGGGTGGCTGATGAAGGCACTGTGCAAGATAGACGAGGCGGACTCGCCGCGCGACTGTGCCGCGCGTGTACTAAGTCAGGCACTGAGAAACGGCGGAGCGGCGGACGACATGACCGCGCTGGTGCTGAAAGCGCGGGTAAATGAGAACGCGCGAAATTTTTCTTGACAACTTAAATATTCTGTGTTAACCTTTACGCATGAATAAGAATTATTTTTCTGTCAACACAATAATTATCGGCATTACCATTATTGGTAGTGCCTGTTGTGCTGATGGATGATTACGATTCTTAGAGCTTAGGCTTTGGATAGGCTTCATCGGCAGAACGCTGATGAAGCCTCTTTTGAGCAAATTTGAAATACGGAGGAGCGGACATGACCGAACAAATTATTGAAATCGGCGGCAGGCTCAAGGGACTGCGGGATATTATGGATATCAGTCCCGAAAAAATGGCTGATGAACTTAAAATCAGCGTCAAAGAGTACATTGCGTATGAGAACGGCGAACTGGATTTCTCGTTCAGCTTTCTGCAAAACGCGGCAAACATACTCGGAGTTGATGTCGTGGACATTATCAGCGGCGAGGCACCTCGGCTCTCGACCTGCGCCCTTGTCAGAAAAGGGGAGGGGTACAGTATTATGCGCCGTGAAGCGTATGATTACAAGCACCTCGCTTTTACCTTCCGCAACAAAAAAGCCGAACCGTTTATGGTGACGGTAGAACCCAAGGAGGGGGAAATTACCCTGCACTCACACGAAGGGCAGGAGTTTAATTATATGGTGTCAGGCAGTATTGAATTTCACATCGGCGATATCGTCTATGAACTCAATGAGGGCGACAGCGTTTATTTTGATTCAAGTCTGCCCCACGCAATGAGAGCGGTCAGAGGACATTCACAATTTATTGCCGTGGTAGTAAAATAAGAAGGAGTTAACAGATATGCCGTTATATGAAAAATTTACAGGCCGCCACCGTGACGATTACGCCACTTTGGACGACTTGCAGAAAAACTACAAACTGTCCGTGCCGGACAATTTTAACTTCGCGTTTGACTGCCTTGACGTTATGGCGGCGGAAACGCCGGATAAGGTGGCATTATTATGGGTTTCCAACGATGGCGAGGAAAAACGCTTTACTTTTGAGGACATCCGCCGCTTGTCGGTCAAAGCCGCGAACTTTTTTATCGCCCAAGGCATAAAAAAAGGCGACATGGTAAAGATTACCATGTCTAATGATTGGCGTTTCTGGTCCGTTTTAATGGGATTGCACAGGATGGGCGCGGTTTCAGTTCCCGCCACATATATGCTGACAACAAAGGATTTTGTGTATCGCATGAACTCCGCGCCGATAAAGATGCTTCTTACCACTCCGCGTTTTAATGTGGTTGAGTCGATGGAGAAGGCACTACCGGAACTGTCAAGCGTTCCCAAGCTGGCACTGTTCGGGTCATCGGAGGGGTTTGACGTTCCGGACGGTTGGATTGACTTCGACAAGGGCATGGAGTCCGCGCCGGAAACTCCCGTTGAACGCAGCACCGTTAAAACCGATATGATGCTGATGGCGTTCTCCTCGGGTACAACAGGCTATCCCAAGATGGTATGGCACGATTTTACTTATCCGCTCGGGCATATTATGACAGGATGCTTCTGGCACCGCTGCGAAGAGGGCGGCTTGCACTACACGATTGCGGATACGGGCTGGCTCAAAAGCCTATGGGGCATGATGTACAGTCAGTGGCTGTCGGGGAGCGCGGTGTTTGCCTATGATTATGTTAAGTTTTCGGCGGCTGATATTCTGCAAAAGATAGAGAAGTATAAAATCACGACCTTCTGCGTACCCCCGACCATGTACCGCTTCCTTATCAAAGAGGATTTGAAGAAGTATGACCTCTCGTCCATGAAGCACTGTGTTTCGGCGGGCGAGGCTCTCAATCCGGAGGTGTTCAAGGTGTGGCAGGCGGGTACGGGACTGAAAATATTCGAGGGGTTCGGGCAGTCGGAAACCACGCTGTGCTGTTGGACGGGGTATCCGTGGATGCAGCCGCGCCTCGGGTCAATGGGACTTCCCGTCCCGGGTTACCGCATGATTATCGCCGATGAGAACGGGAACGAGGTCGGTCCCGGCATCACGGGTGAAATCTGTATCCGCACCGATGAAAAAGGCGGCGGAAAGCCGTTCGGTATGTTTTCCGGTTACTTTCTTGACGATGAAATGACTGAAAAAGTCTGGCATGACGGTCTTTACCACACAGGCGACACGGCTTATAAAGACGAGGTGGGGTTTTATTGGTATGTTGGGCGCACTGATGACGTGATAAAGTCATCAGGTTACCGTATCGGACCGTTTGAGGTGGAAAGCGTACTTTTGGAACACCCCGCCGTCACGGAGTGCGCCGTCACCGGAGTACCCGACCCCGAACGCGGCTACGCGGTCAAAGCCACGATAGTATTGTCACAGGGTTACGCGGGTACTCCGGAACTGACAAAGGAACTGCAAACCCACGTTAAGAAGACCACCGCGCCATATAAATATCCGCGCATTGTCGAGTATGTCGATGCTCTGCCCAAAACAATATCCGGTAAAATCCGCCGCCTTGAAATCCGCAAGAGAGACGAATCTACTTCATCATAAACTGTTTAATCATATTCCCCAATATTTGCCAATACGTCAGTCTGGGTACGTCTTCCGCGGCAACGATGGGAATTTCGGCGAGTATCTGACCCTCGTATTTCACGGTTACATCGCCGAGTTTCTGTCCCTTTACAACCGGAGCGGTAAGGCTTTCGGCAATGTTGACAACTCTCTCAAGGTTCTTGACCTGTAATTTCTCAACAAGTATCCTTGACCGCTCCGCAATCTCCGGCGCGACCTCGACCGCCGTCCCCAATACCACGGGTATCGGTTTAGGCACTTCATCGGGGTACGCGGACGTAAGCTGATAGTTGGCGAACCCGAAATCAAGCAGTTTTCTGGCGGCGGCAAAGCGTATGTCGCTGTTGTCCGCGCCCATAATGACAGCTATCAGCTCCATGCCGTCACGCTCCGCGCTCGCGGAGAGGCAGAACTTGGCAACACTGGTAGACCCGGTTTTCAGTCCTGTCGCGCCCTGATAGAACCGAACGAGTTTGTTCGTGTTTGACAGGGTGAAAGTACCTTCGCGCAAGCTGTCCATCCAAATCGTGGTGTAATCCCTGACAGAGGGGTGCTTGAGCAGCAGTTCACGCGACATTATAGCAATATCCCGCGCCGATGTTACGTGTCCTTCTTGCGGCAGCCCGTTGCAGTTCTTGAACACCGTGTCGCTCATGCCCAACTCGGCGGCGCGGTCATTCATGCGTCCTACAAATGTCTCTTCACTCCCGGCGAGATATTCCGCCATGGCAACGCTCGCATCGTTGCCCGAAGCGATGACTATGGATTTTAGCATATCCCTTACGGTATACTCCTCGCCCTCGTGCATATAGACCTGCGAGCCGCCCATATTTTGCGCGTAAGCCGAAACAGGCACTTTGTCTTCGATTTTTATGATACCTCCGTCAAGTGCTTCCATAATAATGAGCATTGTCATTACCTTTGTGACACTGGCGGGCGGACGCGCCTCACGCTCATTGAGAGAGAATATAATGTTCCCTGTTTCCTTCTCCATAAGCAGCGCACTGGGAACGCCTAAGTCGGGCGCACTCAGCCCCGCAACAGGCAGCTCATCATAAAGCGGCGAATTGTCGAATACTTCCAGTTCGGGGAACTCCGCGAGCAGTTCCATGCGCTCCGTAACGGTCAGAGCGGCGGCATTGATTGGCGTAAGGATAAACATTAGCGCGAAAAAAACAGCGGTCAGTCGTTTCATAATATGCACCCTCCAGATTAGTATCTCTAGGACATGATTATGAAACTCCGCCGCAAAATATACATATTTGGACTTATGATTCTATCGCAAAATCCTTTATAGTCTTGTAGAACTCAGCTCCGTCTTCTTCCGTGCCGTGAACCTCAACCCTTATGGGTTTTGACAAGTCAACGCTGAAAATGCCCATTATGGACTTCGCATCGATAATATAACGCCCCGACACGATATCAATATCAAACGGCTGCATACACGCGGCGTTGACAAACGATTTTACATCATTGATTGACGCGAGCTGGATATCAAATACTTTCATTTCTATCACCTCTGCAAGCAATTATATATTACCCCGCAGAATAAATCAAGAGGTAATTTTCCATGATTTTTTCGTGTCTGACACTCGGCTGCAAGACAAATCAAACAGAAACCGACAGTCTTGCCGAAACTCTCATGTCGCACGGACATGAATATTCGCCATACGGCGGAGCTGTAAACGCCGTTATCATTAACACTTGTTCGGTCACGTCTGTCAGCGATAAAAAGTCCCGCGCCGCAATCAGCAGGGCGCGGCGTGACAATCCGGGCGCGGTTATTGCCGTCCACGGCTGTATGGCGCAGGCAATGACCGAAAAACCGCCCAATGTTGATGTGCTTGGCGGAACGGGCGATCGCTCGGGTTTTATTGAGGCGTTAGAACGGGTGACGGCGACACGGGGGGCGCGTTTAATTATCAAAAACGGCGTGCCGGGGTCGTCACGCTCTACTGTAGGGGCGGTCATTGGCCGCACGCTCCAATATATAAATTCACAGCGTTTTGCGGACGCGCAAAGCGCGCCCCTACAAAAACAGAAAACGCGGGCATTTTTGAAGGTTCAAGACGGCTGCTCTAATTCCTGCTCTTACTGCATAATACCTAGCCTGCGCGGTGAGTCGCGTTCCGTTCCACTTGCCGATGTTGTACAAAACGCAAAGCGTTTCGCCGACAGCGGTGCGAAAGAAATAGTTTTAACAGGCATTGAAATCTCCGCATATGACGGCGGAATCGCCCATCTTGCCGCAACGCTTGCCGAAGAATTTCAGTCTATCAGATTCCGACTGGGTTCGCTCGATTCCTCCTGTGTTACAAGCGAGTTTGCGCGGATACTCTCCGCGCGGAAAAACATTTGCCCCCATTTCCATCTCGCAGTCCAAAGCGGCTGCGGCAAGACGCTTGCCGCGATGAATAGGCAAACCGAAAAAGCCGCTCAGGCTGTCAAACTCCTCCGCTCCGCTTTTGACTGCACACTGGGCTGTGATATTATAGTTGGCTTTCCGGGTGAGAGCGAAGCGGATTTTCTGGAATCCCTCGATTTTATCGAAAATCATAAATTTACATTTACACACATTTTCCCATATTCCGACCGTCCCGGCACTGCTGCCGCGTCAATGCCTAATAAACTCACCAACGCGGAAAAACGCGCACGCGCACGCCGCGCGTCTGAGTTGTCCGACAGGCTTTTCGCCGAATCCGCCGCGAAGCAAATTTTTTTGGATGTTCTGTTTGAAACTGAAAAGGACGGAGAAAGCATAGGACACGCGGAAAATTATTTCGAGGTTTGCGTTAAGGCGGAAAACTTGCGAAATGAGATAAGGCGTGTTAAAATACTTGGGATTAGAGGGAAAACGTTGATAGGAGAATTATAGAGTACGATGACAGGCTGGCTTATAACTAACGCATTTGTTGACGCGCCGCTTTTCGGCGAACATTTTGATATGCTTATCGCCGCCGCGAAAAAACGCGGCATTGCGCTAACCCGCAAAACAAACGCCGAGCTTCTGCTCGGCTGTGATAACTTGCCCGATTTCGCCCTGTTCTGGGACAAGGACATCCGGCTCGCCAATATGCTCGAGCGGCAGGGTTTGCGGTTGTTCAATACCGCCCACGCCATTGAGATTTGCGATGACAAGGCGTTGACGCATCTCGCGCTGAAAGGCACTGTCAAAATGCCAGAGACATATATCGCGCCTAAGACATACGAACAGGTCGGCTACGGCGATTACGGCTATCTTGAACCCATAGCGGAACGCTTGGGTTTCCCTATGGTTATAAAAGGTTGCTTCGGCTCGTTCGGCGCACAGGTTTTTCTGGCGAAAAGCCGCCGAGAAATGCGGGATATTGCAGGACTTATGGGAGTTAAACCGTTCCTGTTTCAAGAGTATATCAAGTCAAGCCACGGGCGCGATATGAGGATTTACGTTGTCGGCGGTAAAGTCGCTGCGGCGATGATTCGCCGCTCTCTTGACGGCGATTTCCGCTCAAACGTGACAAACGGCGGCTCTGCCGAATCGACAGAACCGCCGTGTGAATATACTGAGATGGCACTTGCGGCGTGTGAAAAGCTGAGGTTGGACTTCGGTGGAGTGGATATCCTTTTCGGCACGGACGGCGAACCCGTTCTGTGTGAGGTCAACTCCAACGCGCACTTCAAGGCTTTGAGCAAATGCGCGGGCGTGGACATCGCGGGAAAAATTATAGATTATATAGCTCTAACTGATTTGCAGTCTGTTTGAATGGATTCTGTTAGCATACCTCGCGACACGGTCTTCGTCTATCTGATACTTGAAATTAAAAGCGCATCCGGCGTTAAACGCTTCGTTAATCCATCTGCACCATTTTACCTCGCATTCCAAAGTCAGCGCGGAAATATCTTCCAGTGCAGGGAGTGTTAGGCGCAGCACTGTTCCGGTTTCCAGCATATGGTCTAAACGCAGGGACAAACCTCCCGCCGCTACATCCGTGACCGCGCAGGTAACCTCCTCTGCGGTTTCCAATACCGTCCCGGTAATTTCTTGAAAAACCTCAAGCCGTATGTTCTTCCGTTTCGCTTTTGCGTCCATATGTTAATCCCCCGTTCGCACAGTTCCGCTAATTCAAAAAATCTTTCAGCTTCTTTGACCTGCTCGGATGTCTGAGTTTTCTCAACGCCTTTGCCTCTATTTGCCTGATACGCTCGCGTGTTACCTGAAACTCGCGCCCGACTTCCTCAAGTGTCCGCGAACGCCCGTCCTCAATGCCGAACCGCAAGCGCAAAACTTTCTCCTCGCGCTGTGTCAGAGTTCCCAAGACATCTACAAGCTGTTCTTTCAGCAGTGTGAACGATGCCGCTTCGGCGGGTTCAGAAGCGTCTTCGTCCGGTATAAAATCGCCAAGATGGCTGTCCTCTTCCTCGCCGATAGGCGTTTCGAGAGAGACAGGCTCTTGCGCGATTTTCATTATATCGCGCACTTTATCCAACGGCATATTCATCTCTGTGGCAATCTCCTCGGGGGTTGGGTCGTGTCCGAGTTCCTGTAACATCTGCCGTGATACCCTAATAACTTTATTTATAGTCTCGACCATATGGACGGGAATACGGATTGTACGCGCCTGATCGGCAATCGCTCGTGTTATCGCCTGACGTATCCACCATGTCGCGTAGGTTGAGAACTTATAACCTTTTGTATAGTCAAATTTCTCCACAGCCTTGATAAGTCCGAGATTCCCCTCTTGAATAAGGTCGAGAAACAGCATTCCGCGCCCGACATAACGCTTGGCTATACTTACAACGAGCCGCAGATTAGCCTCTGCGAGCAGTTCCTTCGCGCGTTCATCGCCCAACGCCATGCGTTCGGCAAGCTCTATCTCTTCGGCGGCGGTTAAAAGGCTGACTTTGCCGATTTCCTTCAGATACATTCTGACCGGGTCGTCAATATTGAACCCTTCCATCAGCACTTCGGGGTCAACAAGCTCTTCCGGCGGTATTTCGTCTACTTCATCGAGGTCGATTGGCTCTTCTTCGGGTATATCCTCTAAGAAGTCGTCATCCGATACGTCTATGCCCATGCTCTCCAGAGACTCTATCAGCTTCTCTATATCTTCAGGTGTCATTTCCAATTCTTCAACGACTTCGCTGAGTTCTTTAGGTGTGAGTTTCCCTGTCTTTTTGCCAATTTCAATTAAATCCTTCAAAACGCCCTTTTTTTCTTCCGAAATGTTTAACATCATTCGCTTTCACCATACCGTTTCATTTTATTCGCGTCGGGCATAGCCCTTTCGACAGGGTTGTCGGATGCCCGTATCATACTTTGTCTTATTATTATTTCGTGGCATTCCCTAAGTGATTTCTCCATATTTTCCTGCGATTTGGGAAGCATTTGCGCTTTTGACACAATCCGCATTTCATCGTCTGTCAAGTCTTGCGAAAAACTGAGATTTGACTGTGCGCCGGAGAGAACGCGCTCCCAGAGTTTTTTGCAAACCGGCGATTCAAAATCAGAAACTTTCAGCAGCGGCGTAATGGACTTTGCCAAATCCGGCTCGTTAATTGCCTGAGAAATAAATTCCTCCTCGGCGTGTATATGCTTTGGCTTTCTGACACTCGCGCGGATTGCCGATCTCTCCTCTTTGAAACCCGCCTTGCGGCTCGCGCCGCCCCTGATTTTCTTACCCCCCAGCGCAACGGCATCCTTCCCACCCCCCGCCATATCCGCCGCCCGCGCAATGTAAACCTCGCGCTCCACCTCGTTATTTACCGCAGAAAGGACTTCCGCCGCCCTTTTCAGGAACTCAACGCGCCCCTCATCGGTTTGAATGTCAAACTCCTGACTAAGTCCTGTCAGCTTGAATGTCATGTGGCTCTCGCGCTCGTCCAGTCTAAGTCGCAGTGCCGCCGCTCCGTAGAGTTGCAAGAAGTCGTCGGGGTCTTTCGCGCCGTCAAGCGATAGAATGGATACTTTAATATCAGATTTATTAAGAATCGCGGCGGCGCGTTCGCTTGCCGCTCGCCCCGCGGTATCGGAGTCGTAAACGATGGTGACATCGCCGCCGGAATACCTGCCCAGAAGTTCAGCTTGTTTGTCGGTGAGAGATGTACCCAACGATGCAACGGCGTTGTCGAACCCCGACTGATGCAGCGCGATTACGTCCATATACCCCTCGGCGAGTAAAATGCCTTTCTGTTTCGAGCTTTTTGCCAAATTCAGGGCGAACAGCTGCCGCCCCTTTGTGAACACGGGAGTATCGGAACTGTTAAGATATTTGGGCTTTCCGTCACCGAAAATGCGCCCTCCGAACGCAATAACCTTTTTTTGAACACTTATGATTGGAAATATCAATCTATTCCTAAATCTGTCGATTATTCCGCCCCTGTTATCGGCAACCGCGAGATTCGCGCTT
>WRJE01000014.1 GCA_009782385.1 Oscillospiraceae bacterium
TAGGGGCGCACATCAGCGCGAGAAATGACGAATACGGCGATATGACCTGCTCATGACCCAGACCGCGTTTATAAGCGAGCCTTGGTTCGCCGTGCGCCTTGTATTGATAGTTAAGCGCGCCGTCAAAGGCGTAAAAACACGACTCCGAAATTCCCCATGGAATACCGCGCTCGTCTCCGCGCCGCTTCTGGCAGTAAACGGCAAAACGCAGACTTTCGTATAACAGCGAATTTTTGTAAATCGGCATTATTAAGTGCGGCATAAAATATTCAAACATCGTGCCGGTCCACGATACCATACCGCTGTAACGGTTGTGCGCGGACAACACACGCCCGAGCCGCCGCCAGTGACTTCGCGGCACTTGTCCCCGCGCAATCGCTATATAGCTCGTTTGCCGCGCCTCACTTGCGAGCAAGTCGTAATAACTTTCGGTGGGGCGGTTAATTTCAAGGTCATAACCGATATAGAAGAGCCGCCGCTGTTCATCGTAAAGGGGACGAAAATCCATTGCCTCATACAACGCTCCCGCCCGCCCCGCCAAATCTTGCGCCGCCGCGTCGTTCATAGCGTTTAATGCCGCTTGAGCCGTCAGTAAATACCCGGCGAAGTTGCCCGAATCGACCGTTGAGACGCTCATCGGGCGCAGCGGCGCAAGTGCGGCGGTGTCATACCAGTTGTATAGATGACCGTTCCACTTGACAAGTTGTTCCACGCCCGTCAATAACCGCTCAATAAATCGCAGGGCGGTTTCTGTATCGGTCAGCTTCAAGTCGAGCGCGGCAATCGCCGAGAGCAAACCAAGCCCGATGTTGGTAGGGGAGGTGCGGCGGGCAATTCCCGCCGCGGGCTGTTCCTGAAAGTTATCAGGCGGCAAAAAATGGTCGGCGGCGGTGACATTTTCGGTGAAATAGTCCCATATAAGTTTCGCGTGACGAAGGAGAAACGCGCGGTCGTCTTCGGATACACCCTTAGGAGATTTATCAGATTCAGAGGCGAGCGAGGCAAGAAACGGCGCGGTAAGCCAAAGCACTCCCAACGAAAATCCTAATCTGCCGCCTGTGAGTATAACAGTCGCGCCCCACAGCGCGGAGAAAAAGAACCTTGTGTAGTATTCAAAAATCGTTTTTGCGGCCTTTTTGTCAGAGGACGCGGCAGTGCGCCAACTGAGAAGTCTTTTATGGGAGAAACACATACGCCAAAAAGCCAGAAATATCGCGTTAATGTCGCTCAACGCCCGCATAGGCAGCAGCCACAGCTGGGTGATGGTCTGATAAAGAGCCGCTTTTGTTCCGGTAATGACAGTGGAGTGGTATCGCTGTCCGCCGTTAGCTCCCGAACGCGCGGCAAGCTGTCCGGCGGAGATAATTAGTTGCATAGATAACGATACAACAGATAAAGCTGCCAAAACCGCAAAACTTAAACCGCCGTACACGCACGCCAACGTCAATGTCAGCAGTAAGCTCGTTGGCGTGAGACTGCGGCGCAGGTTATCTAAAATCTGGAGGCGGCATAGCATACTAAGAGGATTCTTCTCGCGCCCGTCTGGTGTTTTAACGTGCCTTAACGCCCACGCGGCGATTTGCCAGTCGCCGCGCACCCAACGATGGGCGCGTTCAAGCCACGCGGAAACGCGCTCGGGGTAGCCATCGCTCCACTCAATATCGCCGATGAAGCCCGCGCGAAGATATGAACCTTCAAGCAAATCATGAGATAACACGCGGTTTTCGGGCAACCGCCCGTCCAGACAGCGCAGAAAAGCGTCGATGTGTATAATACCCTTGCCCACAAATACGCCGCGCCCGAACAAATCCTGATATACATCGGACACACTGCCCCCGTAAGGGTCTATCCCGCCGTGACCCGCAAAGAGCTGTGTAAAAAAGTTTAGCGAAGCGTTCTTTAAGCTGACAGCCATACGCGGTTGGAGCATGGCGTGACCCTGCGTGACAACGCGCCTTTTTATGTTTATTACCGGAATGTTCAACGGATGAATCATCGCGGCGGCGAGGGGGCGAAGCGAACCCGCCGAAAGCCGCGTATCGGAATCGAGCGTCAAAAGAAACTTAAAGTCGGTCAAACGCCCGGTGTCTCCCGCGCGTACCTCAATATCGCTTGGCAGACCGCGCATAGAGCGCATTAACGCCCCCAACGCACCGCGCTTGCGCTCATAGCCCATGTAGCAGTTTTCGCCCTTGCTGAAAGCGCGTTTCCGCGTAAACAGGTAAAACGACGCGCCATAGCGGCTGTTTAGTTCATCTATCGCGGCGGAAGCGAGAATTATATTGTCCGCCGGAATATCCGGTGTCTTTGAATCCGCTAAATCGCACAGCAATCCGAACGCCGCGTGTGTTCCCGCGTCACGGTTGGACAGATAGTAGCGTTCCAGCTTTTTCGCAAGCTCCTCACCGTCTGATATACGGGACAGAACCGAGGTAATCACGCACAGTGTCGCGCCCTCAGGCGGAAGCCCGTCTTTGCAATCCATACGCGGAATAAAAGCGGGGTGTTTGAGACGTACCGCAAAAAAATCACAGAGGTTCTTTGATATATCCAACGCCGGGAGAATCGCTAACAGCGGCGCGTACCACGCGCCGGAGAGAGCGAAAGCGGCGGCGACAATCAAAAGACTCGCGGAAATATAACTTAAAAAGTAAAAAAAGCCTGCCGGGGAATAATGTTCGCTGCCCAGAGGTTCGCGGAAAATATAGTGTCCGACATGGTTTTTGTCTTCGTTTTTTTCAGCGTAAGACACGCAGAGTTTAGCCGCCGCCACTTCGGACATATCACTTTTTTTCGCGAGCTTCGATATTTGACCGCGATAACGCATACGGGTCTCTTCACTCATTTTCGGGTAATGCCCGGACGGGTCGCCCGACAGCACACGCTCGACTGCGCTTGCGGATGTCAGCAAATCGCTCAAATCCGCGCCGGACAAGAATCTGAGGGATGTAATAACCGCGCCCATAGTCTCCGAAAGCTCGGCGTGCCGAGCCTTCGCTATACCGGACAGCTCCTCCGCACCCGCCGGGGGCGCACTGCCGCGCGAGAGCGCGGTTTGCGCCGCCTGTTCGGCGGCGAATGGGTTGCGGCGGGGGTCTTGACCGTAACCGAGAAGCATTTCGCGCATTTTAACGCAGGATTGCGCCGCAATGGCAATAAGCGCGGCTCTAAGCGTTGGGACGAGCAGACTTAACTCACGTTCGGTAAACGCTCTTTCGGTTTGAAAACCGTTCAAATAGAGCGTTAAGCGTTCAAGCGTTATTCCGCCGCGTGTCGCCCTGACGAGCGACATGAGGGCGGTATACAGCGCGGGTGCGCCTGTTTTTTTGTCGGAAGGTATGGCTCTGCCGCCGCGCAGGGCGAGAGCGGCCTCCTTACCCTCCCGCTCACAGAGATAGCGGTTATCCAGAAGCCATTCAAATTCCTGCGGGATATTACGCTGTGTTCGCGCCCACACGGACAGCCGCGCCGCCGTGTCATCGATGGTTTTAAGGTTACGCAAAAGAGCGCGGCGGATTTTTCCCATGGAACAGAGACCGTCGGTAAGAAGAAGTTTGGCCTCGTTTTCGCCGTAGCGTTCCAAACGGGAGTCGTCAACCGTATTCATAAATTCCTCCGTTGTACAATATTCCGTGTTCACATTTTTGCCAAATCACGGGATTTTATACAAGGAGAGGTTAGCTTCTACTCTTGCAATCCTGTCATTGTAGTGATAAAATGACAGTAAATTTGATAATGACATACTTGTAAAAGAGTAAAGGAGCAATAATAATGAGTAAATTGATAGACAACAGCATAACAATATATGAAGCATTGCAATACATAAAAAACGGGAAATATGTAATGCCTGCATTTCAGAGACAATTTGTTTGGAACACGGCTCAGATTGAAAAATTATGGGATTCGATTTTACTGAATTACCCCATATCTACATTTCTTTTTTGGCGCGTTGATGATTCTAACGTGACGGCAGATACCTATTTCTGCAAATTCCTATATGATGTAACTTTTGACAGCAAAAAATCAGCCGACAGTGCCAACTACGACCTAATAAGGATTAACACAAACAATACAGATATAGCAGTGCTGGATGGACAGCAACGGTTTACATCTCTATTTGTATCGCTGTTTGGGACTGCAAAAACAAGGCAAAAATACACAAGCAGAAAAACAGGTTCTTTAGACATAACTAAACTTGTAATAGAACTTGACAAGAACAAAATTACTACCGATGAAGAAGAATATAACAGCAAGAAATATGATATTAGATTTAGCGACAGAACCAGTCCTACTCATTTTGAAATAAAGAGCATACTTGATGAAAAATTCCAAAATGAAAGTACAAGAACAATGGCAATAGAGGACGCAATATCAAAAGTTTCCGACAACAGCAAAGACTACGCAAAGAATATTCTGCTTACACTGCATAGGAAGATATTTATCGAACCACTGGTTAGATACACTGAGGTTATAGACATGAATCATGATGATGCGCTAGAGATGTTTGTTAGGTTTAACAGCAGTGGTAAACCATTAAAAAAATCAGAGATTACAATGTCGATATTAGAAGCATATTGGCCTGAAGCAAAAACTGAGTTTGGCCATATACTTGGAGGTTCATATAAGGATTTCGGCTCAGATTTTATAATTCGTGCTGCTTTAATGTTATACGGTGATGTGGCAAAAGCTAACATAAACAGGAAAATCGCAGATAATCTAAAAAATAACTGGAGCGGTTTCAAGGTAGCGTTGGCAAATTTAGAGAAACTTCTAGTTGAGTTAAAAACAGATATTAGCCGATTTTCCGGTTATTGGAATGTGTTGTTGCCAATTCTGTATTATATTTATTACAACAAGGATTATATAAATAACATCAAAGCAGTTCGCGCATATCTGCTTAGAGCGATATTCTTTATCTATTTCCGATCAGGAACAACGGGGAAATTGCAGCAAATGAAGACTAAAATTAACGATTATAATGGTGAAATCACTATCGAAATGCTTGATGGGATGAATGAGTTGAGCGTTACACCCGGAAAGATTGATGATGTTCTAAATTCGGAAAAAGGCAGCAGAGTTGCTGACGAGGTTCTCTACTATTTAAGCACGGGATGGGTAAACAGCACAATTAAATATGAACAAGACCATCTGCACCCTGAAAGCAAGTTTAACCTCCACGATAAACCGCATACTGTTCAACCTGAGGATTGGAGAAAATGGCGCGGAAACCGCAATAGGCTTCCGAATCTACGTTATCTTGAAGGGATAATCAACGCAGGTAAGAGTGATATGCCGCTTGCATATTACTATGACAGTCTAACAAGTGAAAATCAAGCAAAATTTTACGAAGAAGCAATAATTCCACATGATGTATCTCTTGACATTGAAGGCTTCGACAAATTTTATGAAGCGCGAAAACAATTATTAGCAAAGAGAATCCGTGATTTGCTTGGCTGACAACAAATCATTACATCTCAAAGCGATTTAGTTTTGCAACCGTTATGTAGGGGTCGCAGTCCTCTGCGACCCGCTCAAAAATGAGCGGCTTGCCATTGTGTATTGCGTTGTACAATATTCCGTGTTCACATTTTTGCCAAATCACGGGATTTTATACAAGGAGAGGTTAGTTGCGGTCATCACGCCAAGTCAGTTGCTTGCGAAACTATAAATTTATGCTATCCCGTCAGCATAGGGTACTTGCTGTTTAGTCATCTAATATGTCGATAAATATGTTGACATTCTCGTGGCTTGTAGTATAATAGACGTATAAGCAGTAAACTAAAAAAGAGGTGAGTAATATGTTAGGCATAATGTCATTGAGCAACGCATTAAACGCAATGATTCCTATAACAAGATTCAACCGGGGGGAAGCCAATAAAATTTTTGATGAAGTCAGGGCGACAGGCTGTAAGGTTGTTGTAAAGAACAACGCTCCCGCCTGTGTTTTGCTTACTCCCGAAATGTATCAAAAAATGGTGGATATGCTGGAAGACCAATATCTGCTCGCTTTGGCGGAAGAACGCGAACGCAACGATGACGGGTACGTGATTTCTTTTCAAGAACTTCTCGCAAAAGACGGACTTACTCTTGAGGACATTGACAGCAAACCAAACCATTGAACATAACTAAAGCCGGGGCATTGGAAATCCCGCTGCAATAGGCGGGCACGTTGATTGTGTGACACTGTATTGACAATGATGAAACAACATGATATGATAAGCGTATAATGATATGGAGGTGTATGACATGAGCCAATCAGTGTTGAGTGTACGGATGGATGAAAATGTTAAACGCAGGTTTGACGCTTTTTGCGCCGATGCGGGGATGAACGCTTCCGTTGCGGTCAATCTGTTTGTACGGACAGTCATCCGTGAGAAAAAAATCCCATTCGAGATTACCGGGAATGACGACCCGTTTTATAGTGAAAAAAATCAGTCAAGACTTCGGGCATCCATTGAGCAGTTGGAAGCAGGACTAGGTGTGGAGCATGAACTCATTGAGGTGGACGATGAATAAATCATGGTCTGACAACGCATGGGAAGATTATTTGTATTGGCAGACGCAGGACAAAAAAACGCTCAAGCGAATCAATGAACTGCTGCGGGACATTGAGCGTGACCCGTTCGCGGGTAAAGGCAAACCCGAACCGTTGAAGTATGAGTGGCAGGGATATTGGAGCCGCCGTATCAATGACAGCGATAGATTGATTTACCGTATTTATAACAGTCGGTTTGAAATCGCGGCTTGCAGAAGTCATTATGACGATTAAAAAGCCGGGGTTACAACGACCCCGGCTTTACTCTTTTAGATTCAGCTATGTCCAAAATTCGGGCGGGTATGTTATACCGCCGATTTTTTTACGCTGTCTGTTTTCGGTATGTGGGATGTTTCAAAGGCGAGGTTCGCCTTTATCGTTTCTTTTCCTCGGTTATCAAGTGTCCTGTACTGATTAACTACATTCTGCTCGTCCTCGCTCAAAAGAACGGGATTCGCTTCGTAACGACCTAACAGATAATCAATGCTTACATCAAAGAAGTCGGCAAGCATACCCAGAGTTTCGTAATTCATCTGCCGTTTTCCAAGCTCATAGAGAGAATATGCGTCTCTTGTCAGTTGTAAACGGGCGGCTATTTCCTGTTGTGTAAAATTATGTTTATCTCGTAATCCTCGCAATCTCAATGAGTACATCATAGAATACCCCCTGTGTTAAGCCTATCGAAAAGTACAGGGGTATTCAATAGAATAGGCAATGTGTCGCAATATATTAGTATTGTTGTGAAATAATTGTTGACAACGCGACAAATTGTCTTTATAATAAAACTCAAATTGACAGCGTTTGACAAAATCAGGCACACAGCAAAAATTAGAAAAAGCCAAAGAGTATTTAAGAAAAACTGTTTCAAAGTGCAATACAAGCTATGCAAGCGAACGCGAATTAAAACCAATGGCAGAGAATAAACTTAACCAAATTGGGGGTTGCAAAATAAATAATGAAGGAAAAAATCACGCCTGTAGATTTCAACGAATTGGGTCAATTTATTTCTCTGGTTGAGAGTGAGCTTTTCACAGATTCGTTTAGTGAAAATACCATTCGCGCTGACTTACAGCTCAGAAGAAACAAGGATGTATTAAACCAATGGCAAACAAGTGCGTTAAGCGATAAAAAACGGATTTATATTCAAGAGCTTAACAAATGGTTGGACGGTACAAACAAGGTCTTGAATCTTGTACAAACCCATCAATCATGGGATTCGGAGTTGATTGCCAGATGTGAAAGGTGCAAAAATCAAGCAAATACGCTGCTTAATATTGTGCGAAGTTTTAGGTAAAAGTTCAGAACACAACGCAAAAGCCGGGGTCACAACGACCCCGGCTTACTCAATGTTACCTTAATCAGACACAAACGGCAAAAGCGCAATGTGCCTTGCCCGCTTAATCGCTTCGGTCAGCTCGCGCTGATGCGCGGTGCAAGTGCCGGTCATACGGCGGGGCAGTATCTTCGCGCGCTCCGATATATAGCGGCGCAGCTTTGACGCGTCTTTGTAATCAATAAGCGTTATTTTTTCGGCGCAAAACGTACACACCTTGCGGCGTTTGCGTGTGCGCGGCCCTTTATTATATCCACCATTACCTTCGGACATTATTCTATTTCCAACCTTTCAATTTTAATATTAAAACGGTAGCTCACCGTCATCGTCATGCAGCTCCTGAAAACTTGAAGGTTCAGCAGCGGGCTTGGGGTAATTCTGCGCGGGTGCTGACGGCGCGGGGTAATCGCCGCCCTCTCTCGCGGACTTAGATTCGGCAAACTCGATTTCCTCGACGACTATCTCGACCGATGAACGGTTATTGCCCTCCTTGTCCTTCCACTGCCTTTGCTGAAGCCTGCCGGAGAGACAGACCTTTGTGCCTTTTCTGAGCCATTTTGAAGCGAACTCCGCTCTTTTCTCCCAACATACAATGTCGAAAAAATCCGCCGTGCGGGTGTTTTCCTCGCGCGAGTATTTGTCTACCGCCAACCCGAACGAAGCAACGGCCGCGCCGCTTGGAATGTGCCTAAGCTCCGGGTCGCGGGTAAGACGACCCATCAGTATTACTTTATTCATGTTCAACCCTCCGCCTACACATTGTCAAGACAGATAATAAGCGAGCGCATGATTCCGTCGGTTATCTTGAACACGCGGTCAAGCTCCGCCGGAAAATCGGGTTTCGACTCGAAGGTTATGAACACATAGTAACCCTCGGTCAGGTCGTCTATGGGATACGCGAGCTTGCGCTTGCCCCATTCCTCAACCTCGCCGATTATGGTTGCGTTGTCAGACACAAGTGTCTTGAACTTCTCAACCATAGCGGCAACATCGTCTCCAAGAGAACAGTCGATGATGAAAGTAACCTCGTACTTTGCCATGATTTTTGCCATTACGATTACACCTCCTTATGGCCTTGCGGCCGCCGTATCTCCCCGGCGGCAAGGAAATGGCGGCGTGAAATACACGCCGTCAGTAATTATACATGATTTTGGAAAAATGTCAATCGTTTTTTTCACATTAGCAGTAGAATTTAATATCGTCTGTTCTAAAATGTTTCTTCCATTCGCTGTATATAAAGAAATACTCTGTCGAAAGCAAATCCAGCAGTTGATTAAGTTTATGTTTTGGAATATTGCTCTTATTGTGTTCTACCACAAAACCTCCGTTCTTGGTAAGCCATATCTTTGTCGCGTTTTCATGCGGATTACCTGCAGAAATGTGGATATGAATTGGTTCGCTATTATCGTTTGACCAAAAAAAGATTATATACTCGCCGACCTTAAACAACCTTGGCAATGTCGGCACCTCCAAGTTCTGCGTACTTATAGAATATGTGTGCCCCATCACGGCACGATCTTTCAAACATAGCTATTTCATCGTCTGTGAACCCATCTCTTATAATCCACTCATAAGACGGTAGCGAACATCTAGCCATATCAAACCCATATGGTTTCGGACGCTCAAAATGAACCTCAACAATTTTAAGCCCATTTTCTTCTATAATGTGTGAGTGCGTTACCAGTGTCTTATCTGCATATTCAACAAATGGGTACATCATATAAAAAACCTCCAAAATTCACTTTTATTGATGTTTCTATTATACCACGGATTGGGTGGCAAGGCAATAGCGAATCTAACCCCTAACCCTGCGTTTTATCTTCCCAACAACTCTTCTAACCTTCCCCATTCCAACAGCACCTAACGCTTTTTCCAACGTTGAGCCGGAATACGCGCCGAAAAACTCATCGCGTTTCGGATTGTGCGCCGGAGGTTTAATCAGCCTTGGATTGCCCGCAACAGCTTCACTCAAGGGGCGCGGAGCTATTGTATATTCCGGCGGTAGTTTTTCCATCATGTTCCGTCCCTTTTCCGTGTTAACCATAACCAGAGAAACGCCTTTACGCGCGTCATGGGGTATCTCAAGCCCCCAAAAGTCCCCGAGCGTAAAGTCCGCCGCGCGTTTGCCGTCCGCGTAGCGGCAGTTCCCGCACGAGCGGCGCAGAAACAGTCCCGCGCCGAATCCGTAACCGAAATCGGTGTCGTACAATTCCTTTGAATATGTCTTCCCGTTTGCGAATTTCACCGTAAAACGCGGGCGTTTCCCCGACTTATCACGGAAGTTCACGCTCTCCGCTTTCGCACCGAAACGATGTTCAAGACCTTTCAAGTATTTCCCGAAAACACCCGGTGACGGCACTCCCGAACATATGATGTCGCAGGTGTAAAGTCCGCCGCGCGCGCCGCCTAAAAATTTATGCAATCCGGCGACTTGGCACGGCGTACCGCTGAACAGCACCTTAACGCCGCTGTTCAGCAACGCGGCGGTTTCCTTATAGATACCCTCTGTATTACTCTGCAAATACTTCGAGCCTGAGAACGGCTTGCAGCCCTCCCAATCGCGGGCAACGCCGTGTCTCAGCGTGAAGTTTTCATCAAACGCCGCGCCTATGACCGCGCCGCCGCCCTTGATAACCGTTTTCGCGAGTATGCGGAAAAAACCGCCCGATGACGCGGCAAGCCTCTCCGAATCATCATTATGCCAGACGGCAAAAACCTCGTCCGGCATATCGCGCAGGGTGAGCGGACGCAGTTCGGGGCAGACTTTCCCGCACAGACCGCAATCGGTACAGCCCTCTCCGGCAAGGGGATATAAAAACCCTTCATCATCGTGTTCCATAGCGATGGCGGCGGCGGGGCAAATGTCGGCGCAAGCCCCGCATCCGGTACATTTATCTTTTGTAATTTGCATAAAACCCTCCTACCACGCCCTACGTTAACTACCGATTATTTCTTTGATAATTTCTCTGCCGATTTCTCTTTTTACCTTTCCGTGTCCGCCGCGCTCATGCTCGACAATAATCAAATCCTCACCAATGCGCCTGATGTCGCACCACGGTATAATGTGTTCGTCACACCTGCCGAAAACTCCCCAATACGCGGGCGGTCCTTTGACGATAATCGCAAGCAGTTGTCCGGTATGGGCGTTCAGTTCAACGTCATACGGAAACCCCAAACGCCTGCCGTCACAAATATTGATAACTTCCTTACAGCGCAAATCCACTATTCTGCATTTCATTGTATTTCCTCCTCCATTACTGCCCCGATTGGGTGTAATACAAGCATATGGAGGGGGCTTTGTCCGTTATTACAAACCGCGATTTATTTTGTTCAGCGCGGGTAAAACGAGTTTGAGTATTGTTCCGGTTATCACGCCCATAACAACACCCGAAATCAACAGTACAGGCAGATAGACGACTAAAGCCGGGGTTGAGAGCAGAACCGCAGCCATCGCGTACTGTCCTATGTTATGTCCGCAAGCTCCAGCAACGCTTATCGCGGCATATGAAATCTTATTCTTGAACACATAGTTCAAGAGAATAATCACGCCGATTGATAGCATTCCGCCGCACAGGCTCAGAAGTCCCGCCGTAAAACCCCGCGTGCTTAACACAAAAATAGCCTTGAGAAAATTCAGCGTAACCGCCGCCCATGGATTCACAAAGAAAAGGCAGTACATCGTAACGATGTTGCTCAATCCGGGCTTAACACCGGGCGGGAGCAGCGGCAGCGGCGGGATTAAATACTCCAACGCGGTGAGCGCGATAATCATTGCCAGCATAAGCCCCAAAAAGGTAACTTTCCTTACGCTCCTCATCAGCCCGCCACCATGTCGGGTTCGTCTGTCCCGCCTCTACCCGTTATATAAACGGATACCCTGTTGGGCAGGCAGACCGCCGCCTGTCCGGGATGTCTCAGATACCCGCCGCGTATGCAGTATTTATCGGGGCAGTCCGAGCGGATAAAGGCAATCGCGCCGTCTTGTACGGAGAAAAGGACAGCCGGAACTTGCTCCGGCGAAAACTCCGCGTCTCTGCTTAAATCCGCCGTAAACGCGAGCTGACCGTTAACCGAAATCTCCGCCGCTTCCGCGTAACGCCCCGATGGAGCGAAAATGATATACAGAATCAATGCCGTCAGAACCAACACGGCAAAAATCCAAATATCCTTTTTGTTGAAGAGGTGACGCAAATGTATACCTCCATCCTGCGGGCTATTTGTAGGGACGAACTGCGTTCGTCCGCTGTTATGCGGTTTGTAGGGGACGCTGTCCTCAGCGTCCCGCGGACGACCAAAGGTCGCCCCTACGGGAATCTACCCCACCGCCGAATATCCGCCCAATTCCTTGGACATTGCCGCATAACCGTCTGTTGCCATCCAATTCCCATCCGCGTCAATCCACAAAACCTCCGCTCCGCTCCGTTCCGCCAATGCCGCGCCATCCTCGTAAGGGAGTATGAACAGCGCGGTCGAGAGAATATCCGCCAACCCTGAATCCGGGTGAATGACGGCAACCTGCTTATATCGTGTTGCGGGCATTAGAGTTGCGGGGTCAATTATGTGGTGATACTTCTGCCCGTCAATGATATAGAACCGATGATAACCGCCGCTGCACGACAATGTAAGGTCGCGGTAATACACCGTGTCAGCCAGATTCTGCGAGCTTGCGGCGGTCAAATCGGGGTCGGGTATCCCAACGCCCCAACGTTCGCGCTCGCCGTCAAGCGGCTTTCCGATTGCCGTAACGCTGCCGCCCGCGTTGAGCAGAAGTGACTCTGCGCCCGCCTCCTCAACGGCCTTGGCGGCAACGCCCGCCGCGTATGACTTCGCAACCGCGCCGACATCCAGTGACATACCGGGGTTTCTTAGGAACACCGTTCCGGCGGCTTCGTCAATAACTAAGTCATTTATGTCCGTGTTCATTGCCGCTTCCATAAGTTTCCCCATTGGCGGCAATTCTGCGTTGTCCGGGTTCTCCGACCCGTCCGCGCGGTACTCGTGCCAAATACGCAGAACCGCCCCCATAGCGATATTTACCGTCCCGCCCGACAACTCGTATCCGTCCTTAGCCAACAGAAGCATATCTATAATGTCCCCGCTGACCTCAATCGGGGCAATCCCGGCGTTTTGGTTGACGGTATGAAGATTGTTTGTCCCGTCATAAGCGTTATAAATATCATAAAGTATGTGAAGCTCTCCCATGCGCTCAAAGATAATATTAGCGTATGTATCAAACTCGCCCTTGCTCCGGGCGTAACCGATAACGGTAATATTCGTGTCGAATAAACCGTCCAACTCCGTTCTGAATCTCTCATATCCCGATGTACGGCAGCCGCTCACGCCAAGCGTGATAAGCAACGCCGAAAAAACGCAAACCCATTTTTTAAGCACAAGATTTCCTCCGGGGCAGCAACCCTATCAAGTGATAGGTGGTATCTGTTACCGTTATTTTATCATCTATGTGTCAAACACGCAAGGCGCAAAAACACAAAAACCTAATCATTGCGTTTTGCCGGTGAATGTGATATATTCAGTTTGTCGAGTTATCTGAATATATAACAGGAGATGGCATTGTGGATAAAGATCATATTAACGCGCCGGCGGCGATACCCGAAATCGCGGCGGCGGCGGGAGTTGCAAAAACGCAGAGAGACGCGCTGAGGCAGCTCATGCTCGCGTTTTTGGCGGGAGCTTATATAGCGTTCGCAACCCAAGGCTCTACCATGGCATCGTTCAACCTTTTAGCGGGTGCGGATACATACGGGTTAGGAAGACTGATTTCCGGCTGCGTTTTCGGTATCGGACTGATGATGATTGTCATCGCGGGCGGAGAGCTTTTTTCGGGCAACGCGCTCTTGGTAGTCCCCCTGCTGCAAAGAAAAATTAACTTTTCCGCACTTCTCAAAAACTGGACACTTGTATATATCGGGAATTTTATCGGTGCTTTGCTTATCGTGCTGATGATGTTCCACTCCGGTCTGCTGAACAGCGGCGGCGGATTGTTCGGCGGTGTCACGATAAGAATCGCGTTCAGTAAAGTCTCGTTTTCGTTTTCATCGGCGTTTATTCTGGGCATAATGTGTAATTGGCTCGTGTGCGTTGCCGTTTGGATGGGTTACGCGGCGAAAGACATTACGGGTAAAATACTGTCTATATTCTTTGTTATTGGGTTGTTTGCCACATCGGGATTTGAGCATTGCGTGGTAAATATGTACGCCATACCTGCGGGTATTCTCGCGAAATCGAACGAGTTGTGGGCGGAAATGTCGGGGCTTGGAGCGGAACAGTTGGACAGTCTTAACTGGCGAGCGTTTTTTACGGACAACCTTGTACCCGTGACATTGGGGAACATAGTCGGCGGGGCGGTTTTTGTCGGTTGTTTTTATTGTGTGATATATAAGAAAAAGACGAAGAAGCAGCGGGGGATTTAATCCCCCGCTAACATATTTAAGGTATGCGTTATGCGCGCCTTGGCTTCCTCGCCCGTTGCGGATGACTGGATATATCCAATCATCTGCGATTTTTGCGCGTCGGTAAGGTTACCGTATGCGTTCATTGCTTTGGGGTTCTGCGCCAGTTCCATGCCGAATCCTAAAGGGATGTCGGGTACATTGGGGTTCGGGTTCTTGCCGATGCCGATAAAATTATCCATTGCCGTCCTCCTTTGGTTTTACATAGTTTAACCTCAGAAGCGGGAATTCATACCAAAATTGTTTACACCCCTACCCCGCACTCACCCTCGTCCCGCCAACACTCCGTATTTTCAACCCTCGGCACGTCCCGTCCCCGAAAACTTTTTCAATCTCGGCGCGGTATTCGTCCAAAATCCCGTTCGGCACATACGCCTGTACCGTACCCGCAAAGCCGCCGCCATGCACGCGCCACGCCCCGCCGCGTCCGGACAGAACCCTCTCGCTCAACGCGAGCGCAACAGCCAATCCCTGTTCCCTCTCACCTGCGTAAATATTTTGCAGGCACATGAACGAACTGCGCCCCGACTCGATAACAAGCCTTAAATATTCCTCGAAGCTGCCGCCCGACAGGGCGGCGGCTTGCTTTTCGACCCTCTCATTATCGGCGAAAAAGTGCATTGCGCGAAGTACGGCGCGGTCTCCCGCAGCAGCCCTAATTTCCGCGATTTTATCGCGGAACGCGCGTTCATCGACATCCCTTAGGTATTGTTTGCCGAAAAACTCCGCCACAGCCCGCATTTCCAACGGAATCGCGGCGTAGTCCGCCGTGAGGTCGGCGTGACTGCCCTTTGTGTCCACAACACATAGCGTGTATCCGCTCGATGAAAAGTCAAAGTCAATGGGCGTAACCGTTGTGTCCAAGAAGTCAATGCAAATAAAACCGCCCACAGACGACGCCATTTGATCCATCAGCCCTGACGGCTTGCCGAAGAACTCGTTTTCGGCGTACTTTCCCGCAATCGCTATTTCCTTCGGAGATACCTTGCCGCCGTTATACAGATAATTCAGAATATTTCCGACCGCGACCTCAAACGCCGCCGATGAAGACAACCCAGACCCCTTGAGTATGTCCGAGGTCGTGTAGGCATCGAAACCGCCTATGATATATCCGTTATTATTGAACCACGCGGTAACGCCGCGTATCAACGCGCCGCCGTGATTTTTCTCTTCATCGCGCGGAATCAAATCGGAGAGTTCTATTACATCCGGTTTATGTCCCTTGGATTCAAGGGTTATCACATTTCCGTTATTTGGAGAAGCGACACAGATGACATCGGAATCCACCGCCGCCGCAAGCACCCTGCCGTGCTGATGGTCGGTGTGGTTGCCGCCCAACTCAGTGCGTCCCGGCGCGGATATGAGAACCGCCATGCGTTCACCCCAACGATTCTCAAACGCTGAAATCGCGTCTATGTAACGCTCGCGTGCGGCTGTTACATCGGGGTATAACTTTGTAAAGGTTCTGTCAAACTCCCCCTTTTGAATCTGTTCGCGCAGTTCGCGTGTGGTCGTCATAATGAACCACCCTTTCTATAGCACTCCCAAAGCCCGGTCAATGTCAGGTTCGGATCGACTTGCCGTATTTCATCGGTATGTTCGGATATAAGCCGCGCAAGCCCTCCTGTGGCGATTGTCCGTATGTCGTCTGCTCCCATTTCACGCTTGAAAAGCCTTATTATATACTCCGTGCTGCCGACAAAACCGTAAACCGCGCCCGCCTGCATCTGTCCAACGGTGTCAGTACCGATTGCGCGGGGAGGTTTTTTCAGCTCTATTCGCGGAAGTTTAGCGGCTTTCACAAATAACGCCTCCATAGACAGCATCACCCCGGGGCAGATAACGCCTCCGACATATTCTCCGGCAGTGTTTAGCGCGTCAATCTTAGTCGCCGTGCCGAAGTCCACAACGATACATTGGTTTCCGTATTTCTCTCTCGCGCCGACAAGCGTTACCGCTCTGTCAACACCGAGCGGCTCAGAGCATAGATTAACAAGGGGAATATCCAGTGTCTCCCCCGCTATAAGCGGCACAAGTCCGAGATATTTGTCGGCGGCGTGGCGCAATGTGTACATCATCTGCGGCACAACGGAGCAGACCGCGACATCCTTGATTATCTTCAAGTCAAATCCGAAATGAGTGCAAAATTGTGAAATTGTCAGCCCTATTTCATCCGCCGTGCGGGCAATCTCTGTTGAGAGCCTGAACTTGGCTTTTATTTTTCCGTCTTCATCAAATAATCCGAACACCATATTGGTATTCCCAACGTCTATTGTTAATAACATTATAAAAACGGTATCCTTTCAATTTATTGAAATATCGCATAAGCACCCTATGTAGGGGCGACCTTTGGTCGCCCACGGGCGGCTAATAGCCGCCCCTACAGGGATGAAATATTCGTTCACAAACCCTGATGTTCTTTCATATAATATCACGAGGTGATACAGTTGAGCAATAATAATTTGGAATCATTGGCGAAAAATTTGTTGGAAAAAGGAAAGAGCAGTATCCCCGGGCTTGATAAATACATGGGTATTTTGGAGAGTGCCGAGGGTAAACGGCTTTTAGGTCAATTATCCGCAAGCGGCGGCGAATCCTTGACAGACGCGGCAAAAAAAGCGGCTGACGGCGATTCGGAAGCGACAAAGAAACTCATCCAAACCATAATGACAAGCAAAGAGGGCAGGGATTTAGCGCGGCAGATTATGGATATGGGAAAGGGATAAAAGTGTTAAGTGTTGAGTGTTAAGTGCTAAGTGAAAAACTTATAACCTAATAACTTAACACTTAGCACTTAACACTTAGCACTGATTAAAAGGGGGGCGATGTTTTGGATAATTTTGAAGAAAAATTGAATGCTGTTTTGTCATCGCCCGAGGCTATGGACAAGGTAATGAGTATGGCGCGGTCAATGGGCAATAATTCGGGAAGCTCCGGCAGTGCGCCGGACACACCGCTGCCCGCGGCCGGCGACACGCCCGACCTGTCGTCTCTGTTAGGCGCGTTCGGCGATGGCGGCATAGACCCGAAACTCCTCTCCGGCGCAATGCGGCTTTTCGGAGCTTATAACAAGGGCGGCGACCCGCAGAAAACCGCGCTGATACAGGCCGTAAAGCCATACTTGCGTCCCTCGCGGCGCGATCGTGTCGATAAAGCCATGCAGACGCTGAAGCTCGCCAGTGTGGCAAAAGAGGCATTGGGAGAAGATATATTCAGCAGCCTGTTGGGCGGCATTCTTGGAAGGAAGTAACGGTATGTACAGTAGATATTATCAAAACAACGGCTTCTTCGAGCCGCAGTACGAACAGCCTTTCACATACGCGCATGAGCGCAAGGAACACGAGGAGAAAGCGGAAAAGTCCGAGCCTCCTGTCTCTGAAAACGCCTCCCGTCATGACGCAAACCGCGCCGCTGAAAAAGAGAAAGCCTCACGCGATGAACAGGAACGCCGCGAACGGTATGAAAAAGAGCGGCGTGAGCGGCGCGAAAAACGTGAGCGTGAAGCCGAACGCCGCAGACGCGAGGAACGGGATCGAGAACGTGAGCGCGAACGGGAACGCGAGCGTGACAGACGCGGACGCAATCGCGGGCGCGGCCGTAATAGGGGGCGCGGTTTGTTCCAGAAGGACGGCGGCTTGCTCGGCGGCATTTTTGACGACCTCGACCTTGACACGGGCGACATTATACTGATAGCTCTGCTGTTTTATCTGTATCAGGAGAGCGGCGACACGGATTTGCTGATACTGCTTGCCGCCATATTCTTCTTCTAACTCAGTTCCCATACATACGCCCCTGACGGCA
Source organism: Oscillospiraceae bacterium (assembly GCA_009782385.1). Lineage (GTDB taxonomy): Bacteria > Bacillota > Clostridia > Oscillospirales > UBA929 > WRMG01. The sequence goes on from WRJE01000014.1 coordinate 18,140, forward strand.
GTATAAAAACACTGTCATCGGGGCGTTCTATGCTTAATTCCAATAACTCGAACTTCCACGCAAGCTCGCCGCCTTGATGAGCCACGGCTTTAATCAGAAGCCCATGCTCAAGCCCGACAAAGTAGTCTATTCTTAAATAGCCCGCCATCGCGCTGATATGAGCGCACGGAATATCGTTGTCGAGCAGATACTCCGCGCTTATTATATTTTCCGATTCCAAAATGTCCTCATGCGTTGGCATACGGCTTGCCGCGTCCGGTGAAAACTCCCCCCGCGCCATGCCCTGCGCCTGACCGTCTAAAAACAGGTAAACCGTTGACGGCGCGAAAATCATTTCATCACGAAGCCTGCCGTTCTCATAACGCTCAATTTTTTGATAGCCGCCCAAAACATACAGTCTGTGTTCCCATTCCCGCTCCGCGCCATCGCCGTACAGCACGGTTCTCCCTAAACTGATATACTCACTCGGGCGCGGCATTGCGGCAATCAGCGTTGCCGCGTTATCGCGCGTGATTTCAACTAACTCCGGCGCAAGACCGGGCGGCGCGATGTCCTGAACCTGAGAGCCGATTTCCGACAGTTCATCAGGTTCGGGCGGCAGCTCAAAACCCTTGTTTGACGATTCGAGGCTTAACATAAAAAAAAGCGCGGCAAACACCAACACAGCGGCAATTATTGCCGAAATAGCTGCCAATGACGTGTTTTGCCACAGTTTCATTTCAAATTCCTTATTATTTCCACGATTCTCTCGCTTGCCTTGCCGTCACCGTATGGGTTGACGGCCTTCGCCATCTTCTCGTACTCACTCTTGTCGTTAAGTAGCAGTTTTGCCTCTCTCACTATCGTCTCGCGCTCAACGCCGACAAGTTTAACCGTTCCCGCTTCAACGGCTTCGGGGCGTTCCGTCTCGCGCCGCAGGACAAGCACGGGCTTGCCAAGCGCGGGTGCTTCTTCCTGCAATCCTCCCGAATCTGTCAGCACGAGCGTTGAACGCGCCATAAGGTTGTGCATATCCCATACATTTATCGGCTCGATAAGACGCGCACGCGGTATATCCGCAAGCGCGGCGTTCGCCGCGTCACGCACAATCGGGCTTAAATGCACGGGGAGAACAAGCTCGGTGTCGGGGCAGTCTGTCAGTATATCGGCGAAAGCGCGGAAAATACCCTCAAGGTCATTGTAATTCTCGCGCCGATGCACCGTTGCGAGTATCAGCCGTTTTGTGTTCGCCGTCTGCGGGCGACCAATGATCGCCCCTACAGCGGATTCAAACTCGTAATTATTACTGACTGTAATATTCAGCGCGTCTATTACAGTATTACCCGTAATATACACGCCGTCTGTTATGCCTTCGCGCCGCAGATTCTCCGCGTTGAGACTTGTGGGGCAGAAGTGCAGAGACGCTACACGCGAGGTCATGCGGCGGTTCATTTCTTCGGGGAACGGCGAATAGCGGTCGTCTGTCCTAAGTCCCGCCTCTACGTGTCCGACCGGGATTTTCGCGTAGAACGCCGCAAGCGCGGCGGCAAAAGAAGTCGATGTATCGCCGTGAACAAGCACCAAATCGGGCTTCAGCTCGTCAAGCGCACCCACCATACCGACTAACGTGCGGCTTGTGATGTCGGCAAGTGTCTGGCGTTCTGTCATAATATTCAAGTCTATGTCCGGCTTTATGTTGAATTTTTCAAGCACCGCGTCAAGCATTTCCCTGTGCTGTCCGGTAACACAGCACAGCGCGTCAATTTCCGGACACTCCTTTAGCTTTCGCAGCAAGGGTGACATCTTGACGGCGCACGGGCGCGTTCCGAAAACCGTGAGAACTCTCATTCCTCACCGTCCTCAGAGTCGGCGGAACCGTTTTTGCGACCGATTACGACAAGCGCGATACCGAGCGAAGCGGCGAACAGTATCGATGCCATAAGTATCATAGCCTTAATCTCACCCGCCGTGGTCAGCACCACGGCCGTTATTCCCAGCACGGCGGACATTACGTACAGAATCGCTACCGACTGCTTCTGCGTAAACCCCATGTCGATAAGCCTGTGATGTACATGGCTTCTGTCCGGGCTCATGGGATTCTTGCCCTTTGATATACGGCGCAGAATAGCGGCTATCGTGTCAAATATCGGCAGTCCGAGCAGCAGGAACGGCACGGCGAACGATATGATGGCATAGAGCTTGAATAACCCCAGAATGGATGACGTGGCGAGGATAAACCCCAAGAATGTCGCGCCCGTGTCGCCCATAAACATCTTTGCGGGGTTGAGGTTAAACGGCATGAACCCCATACAGCCGCCCGCAAGCGCGGCCATCAGCAGCGCGACATGGGGAAGCGGCAGTACAACCGCGATTAACAGCATTGAAATGGAAGCGATTGACGACACGCCGACCGCAAGCCCGTCCAACCCGTCAATAAGGTTAACGGAATTTGTTATTATAATAATCCATACGACCGTCAGCGGATACGCCCAAATACCCAAGTTGAGATACGGGCCGCCGATGCCGAAGATATAAAGCGGATTCGAGAACACATGAACTACCACGTCACAGAACACGGGTATCAGCGCGGCGGCAATCTGTACAATGAGTTTTATCCACGCTTTAAGGCGGTATATATCGTCAAGTACGCCCAAAACGATGATGATTACAGCTCCGATAAGTATCCCCGCGATTTGCGCGCTTATGTCGGTAAAGATGAATACCGCGAGTATAAATCCCGCGAAAATTGACAGACCCCCAAGACGGGTTACCGGTTTCTTGTGCATTCTGCGCCCGTCCTTGGGAACATCCACCGCGCCGACAATTTTGGCGAATTTCATTACAAACGGCGATGCTAAGTACGACACCGCGCACGCAACGGCGAACGCCAGAACGATATAAATTATCATTCTCGTGTCGCTAATCGTGTTGTCCGCGTTTTCAAGCGCGGCAACGGCAAACAGATTCAGCATTTATAAAACCCCATCGCGTTACGAACGCGCTCCAAAGTCTTGACGGCTATCGCGTTCGCGCGTTCCGCGCCGTCGCGCATATACGCGTCAAGCCGGGCGGTGTCGTCAAGATAACCCCTTATTTTCAGCCTGACGGGTTCAAGGCAGTCCGCGACTGCCTCGGCAACGGCGGGCTTGAAAATCCCGTAACCCTTTCCGTCAAACTCTTTTTCGATTTCGTCAAATGTTTTACCAGTCGCTACACTGTAAATCGTCATAAGGTTTGCCACTCCCGGCTTGTTCTCCGGGTCAAAGCGCACCCCGCCGTCTGAGTCTGTGACCGCGCGTTTGATTTTCTTGATTATCGTGTCTCTCTCGTCCATGATAAATATGGTTGCGTTGTCGTTATCATCGGTTTTGCTCATCTTCTTTTCCGGCTCGAGAAGGTTCATAACCCGCGCCCCTGTTTTGGCAATCTGCGGTTCGGGTACGGTGAATACATCGCCGAATTTGCCGTTAAAGCGCAGGCAAATATCCCGCGCAATCTCCACGTGCTGTTTCTGGTCTTCTCCGACAGGTACGATTTTCGCGTCATAGAGCAGAATATCCGCCGCCATCAGCACGGGATATGTGAACAACCCCGCGTTTATATTGTTCGCGTTGTTCTTTGACTTGTCCTTGAACTGTGTCATACGCGACAGTTCCCCGAACATCGTATGGCATGACAGCAGCCACGACAGCTCGCTGTGTGCCGGAACATGGCTCTGGAGGAACAGTATATTCTTTTCGGGGTCAAGCCCCAACGCCAGATATGTCGCGTACAGTTCCCGCGTATCTTGCCGCAATACTTGCGGCTCAAGAGTTACGGTGACGGCGTGGAGGTCTACCACACAGTATATACAGTCGTACTGTTCCGCCAGCGCGGGCCACTTGCCCGCCGTGGAATAATGCCCGAACGTCAGATGTCCCGTTGGCTTTATGCCGCTGAATACACGTTGTTTCATAATAATTCACCCAATATTTTAATTCCCTTCTCTATCTGCTCATCAGAGGGCATGGAAAAATTCAATCTGAATCCGGGCGTTACGGCTTCCGTGTCCGGCAGGAAAACGCCGCCCGCGACTAACGCCACTTTTCGCTCTAAAGCGCGGCGGTAGAACGGCATACTGTCATCGGTATCCCTAAGGCTTCCCCACAGGAACAAACCGCCTCCGGGTACGATTATATCCGCGCCGAGGTATTTTTCACACGCGCTTACCATCAAATCGCGTTTGCGGCGGTAGACTGAGCGGCATTCGGCTATATGCGCGTCAAAGTCATAGTTAGTCAGATACTCATGCGCCAGAACCTGCGGGAACAGCGCGGTATGCACGTCTTCACCCTGCTTTGCCACGACAATTTTTTCAACAATGCTTGCGTTTGCCGCTACATATCCCAAGCGCAGACCGGGGGAAATAGTTTTCGAGAACGAGCCGACATAGACGACCGTTCCTGTATCGTCAAGACTTTTTATGGTATCAGGCGGGGCGTTGTCATAATACAAATCGCCGTAGGGGTTGTCCTCCAATAATATGACGTTGTAATTTTTGCACAGTTCCAAAATTTTCTTTCTGCGCTCAAGCGTCATTGTAACGCCCTTTGGGTTTTGAAATGTGGGGATGGTATATAACATTCGGACATTAGCCGCCGATTTCAGCGCGTTTTCAAGGGATTCGGGGATGATACCCGCGCTGTCGGTTTCAATGCCGATAAGATTTATACTGTGTGAGCGGAAGGAGTTCAGCGCGCCGATAAAGCTCGGGCTTTCGCACAACACGGTATCGCCGGGGTCGCACAGCACCCGCGCCGTCAGTTCAATACCCTGCTGTCCGCCGGAGACGATGACCGTCATGTCCGTTTCGCGGACGATGTTACGAAGCCGTTCCGCCACTGCTTCTCTGAGCGGCGCGTAACCCTCTGTTATGCCGTATTGCAGCACGATGTCGGCGCGTTCCGCGAGAATCCGCGCCGCCAGTTCTCCCAGTTCCTTGCCGGGGAATGTTTCCGGCGACGGATTACCCGCCGCGAACGATATTACGCCCGGCAGACCCGTAACCTTGAACAGTTCACGAATTGCCGAGGGTTTTAAGTTTGCCATCGGCGCGGAGAAATTGTATGAAACCACATTATCACCCTTTTGGGGTATTATACCACAATGAGGGATTATGTCAATCAAAATGTTGGCTAGGGTCATTTCAAAAATTTTTTTCAAAAAGACTTGACAGAAATAATATGTTGTGTTATTATGACTGTATTAAATATTTATAGTCATTATTATGTCCGGAATAGAAAGGAGGATGTGTAGTGCCGAAAATACTCACTGACCGGGAAAAAGAGATGACTATGGACGCGATTTATCAAAAAACCGTTGAATTAATTAAGGAAAAAGGGCTGCGCGGCGTTACCGTTGACGACATAACGAGGCGGGCAAATATGGCAAAAGGCTCATTCTACAAATATTATCCAACAAAAGAAGAATGTTTGTATGAGGTTATCAAAAGGACGGAAAAAGAAATGTTCAGTAAAGTCAAAGAGATATTGGCAAATACAAAACCGAGCAAAGAAATAGTCGCCAAAGCCTTAAATGAAGTGTACATCGGGAATAACAGCATTATTCTTTACACAACCCCAAATGATTTTGAAACGCTAATGAGAAAATTGCCGGAGGAGTACGCCAAGCGGGAAGCGGAAAAAGCAGTGGATTATTTCGGACAGACCATGTACTTGCTGGGAATAGACGGAACAAAAATTAACTTGGGCATTCTTGATAATTTAATGAGCAGTTTGGCTTTCTTAGCGTCAAAAAAAAATAATCAAATTGAAAACAAAGAAGCAATGAGGCTGATTGTCAGCACCATTGCGGAATATTTAACCGGAGGGATTTACAATGAATAAAAAAAGCGCGTCTGTTATCTTCTTTTTACTGTGGACATTCGCAATATCTTATGGATTGTGGGCTATTTGCATTTTCGGGCAGCGGGTCGGGTGGTTTCCGTCCGGCAGTAATTGGTTTATGCCTTTTTACATTGTCGGGGGAAATGCTCCGCCGATTGCCGCATACCTTACTTTGAAACGCTCCGACCCCGATTTTACTTTTAAGAAATTTCTAAAATTTACCTTTGACGTTAAACAAAAACCCTTATATTACGCTTTAACGTTTTTGACGGTTGCAATATTTTTTATTGTTCCCGCAATTACCGGCAATCTTGAAACCGGAGCCGCACCGGGACTTGAGAATCAAGGAATATCCGGGCAAGTACCGTTGTATCTGACATTACTTGCAATACCCGTATTTTTCTTCGGCGGCGGTTCGGAGGAAATAGGGTGGCGCGGGATATTACAGCCGGAGCTTGAAAAGAAGATGCCGTTCCTGCCTTCAACACTTATAACAGCCGTCATTTGGACGCTGTGGCACTTGCCGCTGTGGTGGATTAACGGCACGGGGCAAGCGGAGGTGAATTTTTGGTTCTTTCTTATTACGGTAATCGGATTTTCATTTGGGTACGCCGCCGTGAGGCGCGTAAGCGGAAGTTTGTTTCTGTGCGTTTTGATGCACTGCGCGTGGAACTCCTTACAAGGCACATGGCCTGTAAAATACGACTTGATGACACGGTCAAGCATAGCCATAGCTTTTGTGCTGTTCTCCGTAATAGTCGTGTACATTCACAAAAAAGTTTTGCAGCATAAAGATACATAAGAGATAAACATGGTTGTTCACCCCATATATTGATATGGGGTGATTTTGTGTTGTATGCAGACGCGCATTGCGATTCCATCGCGCCGCTGTACCATCCCCGTCAGCTTGACGCTGAACGGTTGGGAAGTGTTTGCGGCGAGGGGATTCAGTTCATGGCGGCTTTTTCGCCGGATTTCAGCGGCGTTTTAAGTATGCTTGATGATATGGATACATTCGAGGCGGCGGTTTCTGCCTATGCGGCGGACTGGCGCATAGTCCGTGCCGTTGAGGGCGGCGACTGTCTTCGCGGCGATATGTCGCGTCTTGATACGCTCTATGAGCGCGGCGTCCGCTCGTTGGGGCTTACGTGGAATAACAAAAACGAGCTGTCAGGCGGCGCGAACACGCCGGATATAGGACTGACCGCTTTCGGCGCGGAGGTTATAGAACGCTGCGAGGAGCTTGGTATATTGGTTGACTTGGCGCATATATCGCTGAAAGGTTTTTTTGACGCGCTGAAAGTCTGCAAAAAGCCGCCGATTGTGTCACACACGGCGGCATATGCCCTCCATTCTCACAAACGCAGCCTGACCGATGGGCAGATACGCGCCGTTGCGGAGCGCGGCGGCGTTATCGGCGTGTGTCTGTATCCGGATTTTCTGGGCGGGGATGATATAGATGATGTTGTAAGGCACATCGAGCATATCCGCAAGGTCGGCGGGCGGGCGTGCACCGGAATAGGGACGGATTTTGACGGTATCGAGCGGCTGCCCAAGGGTATTTCGGGCGTTCAGGATATGCCTAAGTTACTGGAGAGATTGGATGAACAGACAATAGGGTTGAATTTCGCGAGAATTGTCGGAGAAATCGGATGTGCTATTTTACTGAATCAATCATTTCCGACAGAGTAAATAATTTTACGCAACCTTTATCATGCTCTTTTCTGAGCAATTCTCCGTAAGACATTTTTTTTGCAAAAATATATAAATGGTTGACATTATAGTGAAACAGCTCACTTTTTCGTTTCAATTCATGAAAAACATCTATACCAATGTCAGAATTTGTCCATTTACATTCGGCAAATAAGGCTTTGTCATCCCGCACAGCCATAATATCTATCTCCTCTTGCGTATGCAGGGCGGGATTTGTACCCCACCAACGTCCGAATTTGCTTGCAAAAAATGGAAGGGTGTTTTGCTTGGCTTGCTCAAAAAGCCACTGCTTGCATATATCTTCAAAAATAAGCCCCATATATGCGTTCAACAGCGGCTTAATCTCATTTTCAAAAACAAGACTTCCAAGACCTGCCGTGATTGCGCTAATGTTCGGAAAGACAAAACGATACCAAAACCTAAAAAGATTATCCTCAAGTCTGTAGATACTTCTCTTGCTTATAGTTTTACCAAAAGGATACTCTTTTCGTACCAAGCCAAGGGTTATCAACGAAGTAAGATATTTAGCGCACTTGTTACTTTCCAGACCGGATTTCGTTGCAATTTCGTTCAAGCGCGACGCGCCGCAGGCGATGGATTCTATAATGACGTTATAAGTTGACGGCTCGCGCAACTCTTGTTTTATGAGATTTGACGGCTCTTCAAAAAAATGTCCCGATGTCGAAAGGAATAAGTTAACAATGTTTTCATGAACATTACTTTGAGCGTTGATTTTATTAAGGTACTCAGGAACCCCGCCCGTCATGCCGTATAATACCGCTTTATCAATAGGTTCAAAATTACTTAAAAACGGCAGCGACTCAAAAAAGGTGAACGGCAATATCTTAAACTGAGCCGTGCGGCGGCCATAGAGAGGACTTTGATACCCCAACACTTGATTTTCCATAAAGCTCATGCTTGAGCCGCAGAGTATAAGCATCAATTTAGAACGCTCTCTGTTATGGTCAATCATTATTTGAATCAGTGACGATATTCCGCGATATGATTCAGCAAGATAAGGAAATTCATCTATTACGAAAATAATCCTTTCATTTTCAGCAATTTCAAAAAGTGTTTCCAACGCGCTCTCATAATCGCGGAACACAGGCGCGGAATTTTTCCCCCCGATACATCTGCTTAATGACAGCAAATTATCCGAAGCGGTGCTTTCGCTCGCGGCAAAAAATATTGATTTTTTCCCCTTTACAAACTCACGGATAAGGGTGGTTTTCCCGACGCGCCGCCGGCCATATATTACCGCAAGCTCAAAACATCCGCTGTTGTACATTCCGTTCAGTTTTTCAAGCTCAGTATGGCGACCGTAAAACATCGTATACCTCCAATAATAAAACTTATAAGTTTGATACTTATAAGTTTCATTATAATGCGGGCAAGCAAAAAAGTCAATAGTGATATGCAAAATTTTTAATACGACCCCTGACAAAATATACTTGCCTTTGCCGCTCATGTCTGGTAAAATCATATTGTGTATTGCAAAACTACTTTACAACGGGAGGAGCATTGATGTATTCCGCGTTAATTATAATATCTCTCATAATAATGATTTGCATTTTTTTAAGCAAAGCGTTTTATCGGTTGGCTGTCCCGTCACTGATAATCTTTCTTGCCCTTGGCATGATAATGAGTTCGGGCATTATCGGCGGTATATACTTCGACAATTTTGAAGTCGCGGAAAACATCTCTTTCTTCGCTCTCGTCCTCATTATGTTTTACGGTGGTTTCGGGACGAAATGGGATACGGCGAAGCCAATGGCGATAAAAGCGGGGCTTATGTCATCGTTCGGAACGGTAGTAACTGCGCTTGTGATAGGGTTTTTCTGCTCTGTTATATTGAAAATTCCGTTTTTATACGGCTTACTGTTCGGCTCTGTCGTTGGTTCGACCGATGCCGCGTCCGTGTTTTCAATCCTGCGTTCGCGAAAGTTGAACCTTAAAAACGGGATTGCCCCGCTGCTTGAGGTTGAGAGCGGCAGTAACGACCCCTTTGCGTATATGATGACAATTCTGTGCATCTCCGCCATTCAGACACAAGGCGGCGAAACGCCGATTATCAGGCTTATCGGCGATATTGCGATGCAGATTGGCTTGGCTGTCCTCATAGGGGCTGTCGTTTCATTTTTAACGGTACTTATGCTTAAACGCCTGCATTTTGAAGAGACAGGATTTTACCCCCTGTTGCTCTTAGCTATTGTTATATTCAGTTTTTCTGCGTGCGGACTTGCCGGAGGAAACGGTTTCTTATGCGTTTACATACTGGGAATTGCCGTGGGCAACAGCCAATTTATCACAAAGATAAATACGGTGCATTTCTTTGACAGCCTGTCTTGGCTTATGCAAATCATGCTCTTCTTTATCCTTGGACTGCTCTCATTCCCGGATAAACTGCTGACCGTTGCCATCCCCGGAATATTAATTTCAATTTTACTTATATTTGTGGCGCGACCCATAGCGACCTTCAGCATATTGGGCTGGTTTAAGATTCCCGTAAAGCAGCTGACGTTAATCTCATGGGTAGGACTTCGCGGCGCGGCATCTATCGTTTTTGCCATTATATCCGTCATAGCACTCGGGGACAGCTTGGCGTATGACCTTTTTCATCTGGTGTTCTTTGTAGCTCTGTTCTCCGTTTTGATACAGGGAACGCTTACGCCGTATGTGGCAAAAAAACTTGATATGGTAGATAAAGACGATGAAAATTCGGTTATGAAAACATTTACCGACTATTTTGAGGAGTCGCATACAGAGCTTTTTGAACACAGGATAAGCTCGGCGGATAAACTCTCGGGCAAGCTCATTATCGAAAGCGAAATTCCCGAAAGTATTTTAATTGTCATGATAAAAAGAGACAATGAGATTATACTTCCAAAAGGATTAACCATGCTTTTGGAAGATGATGTTTTGGTAGTAGTGGGAGAAGGATTTGAATTTTTCGATCAATGACGTATTTGTGTAGGGGCGGTCATTGGCCGCCCGTGGGAGGCTTGTCACCCTGAACGAAGTGAAGGGTCTTCATTCTGAAGATTCTTCGCTGCGCTCAGAATGCCGCCCCTACCCAAACACCGGATTTTTGTTCAGCTCGGCATACGCATCGGGGACCGCGCCTACAATTATTGTTTCGGCAATACATACCTGAATGTCTACGTGCCGCGGTACCGACGACCCCGGCAGCAGCACGCCTATATCAGTACCGATGTTAATCAAAATCTGATGCCGCGTCTGGTTGATACCCTCCGATGTAAACTGATTGCTGAACGTTACGTCAGCCGTTCCGACAGGCACGAGCTTCACGCTGATACTCGGACCGCGCCCCAACAGCATATCAATATCCATCAGGTTACCTATGGGAATTTTTACGCTTGTCTTCGCGAGCCTTCCGATTTTGTCGATTGCCGCCGCGTGGATGTCGTTTTTAACGCGGTTTGCCATAACCATATCGGTTTTCAGCGCGGTAATGCGTCCCGCGTCATCTTTTTCAAAATGTATGAGGTCATCGTAGGTTATTTCCATACGGGCGATGGACTCCGCAACCGCCTGATTTATTGCTTGTGACGCGAGATGGTGCGCCCGCGCGCCCGCCAGCTGCTCGATTTGCGGGCGCATACGGCTTTGAATCCACAGCGCGAAAATCACTATCAAAAGGCACAGAGCCGCAAGTGCTATGAAAATAACGCCGTTTTTTCTCCTTTTCGGCCTCGGGCGTGTAACGCCGTACCACCACCAACTAAGCCTGCCTGAACGCATATAAACAACCCCTCTCCATAGACTATGAGAAGGGTTGTTTGTTTATGCGGAACGATGGGACGGAACGCGCGGTATGGGGCAGATAGAGCGGAACGCCGAGGGCGGTAGATAGGACGGAACGCCGAGGGCGTCGTTCCCTACAGGCGACGTCCGGATTTGACGGGCATTTCGTCTCTCATTGTTTCCAGATAATGGTTGTAATCGCGTCTTACGCTCATGCAGATAGGCATTCCGTAATGCTCGCACATTATATCAATTAACCGCTCGCTGTTAGCTGACAGCCTTTCCCATGATTCATCGGCGTTTTTCCTGTTACCGCCTCTGATTGACTGTGCCATCTGCACGGTATACACAAGGTTTTGATTCAGTGCTTCCGCCATAGCTTTCGCGGTATCATTGCTGATATTCGGTCTCATATGGTCGAGAATTTCCCCGTTATTGGTGGTAACAAGCCGCGATATTTTCTGCACATCGGGCCGCCCGTCAAGAACACTGTTCACGAGCGTGTGCGTCCAGAGCATATGCCGCCACCACAACGGAAGCAGCCGCTCAAAGTGTTCGTTCCTTTCATTGTGCCGTCCGTCATCACGATTACGGCGTTCATCTTCCTCGCGGCGGCGATGTTCGTCTTCCTCGCGGTGACGGCGATGTTCTTCTTCCTCTCGAAGTTCGTCATCACGGCGGACATTAGCGCGTTCCGGCATTGGCATTGGTTGACGCGCAATCTCCGGCTCGGGCATAGGATGACGCACGGTCTGAGGTTCGGGCATAGGATGACGCAGCCACGGCATCTCGGTTAAATAATCAGCTTCGTTTTCCTGCACAATCATGTTTTCACGCGCAAGCGCGTCTAACGGCTCTGAGAGCTGCTCGGGCATTCTTAGCGGCATAGAATTCATATAGACACCTCCAAAATATATGATATTCTATGCCGTTTTTGAAAAAATGTTATTAAGCGGCGGAAAACGTCAAGAAAAATCTCTGTTGACAAGCGGCACGGTCTATGTTAATATTGAACAGTGTTAAATATTTATACACTGTACAGGCAGGTGAACAACCATGTCAAGAACAAGGCAGGAGAAACATTCCGAGGAAGTACGCAGCCGAATACTTGATATATCAAAGCGTATTATATCTGAGGAGGGTGTTGCCGCGCTGTCCATACGCCGTATCACAAAGGAGATGGACTACTCTGCGGGTATCGTCTACCACTACTTTAAGAGCAAAGAAGAAATCCTTTCGTGCGTCTTACGCGAGGGCTATCAACGGATTCTAAGAGCAATCCCCCGTCCTGACAGCGGGCTTGCTCCCGATGAAGCAATCCGCGCAGCCATCAAAGGCTATATAGAGGCAGCTCTTTCTTGCCCCTTTGAGTACAAGGCGGTCATGCTCGACTCATCACCGCAGGTCTTGGCGTTCACGTCCGTATTGGGCAGTCTTGAGAACCGCCCCGCGTTTTCCGCTCTGGTATCGACACTTGAAGCGGGCATATCGGGTGGGCTGTTTTCCCCTTGCGACACCACTCTCACCGCGCAAGCCATCTGGAGCGCGATGTTCGGACTGTTAATCCGACTTATCATTGAGGGCAATGTAACCCCTGAGCGGCGGTCGTCATTGATTGACCGCCAGATTGAAATTATTTTGAAAGGACTAAGATTATGAAAACATTGATTCTCTACGCCACAAAACACGGAGCTGCGCGTGAAGTCGCGCAGCGTATCGCAAAACTGATAGACGGGGCGGCACTCCATGATTTGAAACAGGGCGGCGTACCGTCACTCGCGGAATATGACTGTATCATTATCGGAGGCTCTATCTACGTGGGTATGCTACGCAAAGAAGCTAAGACATTTTTGACACAAAACGCGGACGCTTTGCGGGGTAAGCGGCTCGGCTTGTTTTTATGTGGTATGCAAGCAAGCGAGGAGCAGACGTTTTTCAAGTCTAACTTCCCGGCGGAAATTCTGCAAGCGGCAAAGGCGGCGAGCTTTATGGGCGGGATATTCGACCCTAAGAAAGCAGGGATAATGGAGCGGTTTATAGTGAAAGTGGCTGCCAAGCAGTCGGAATATATTGACAACATTGACAACGAGAAAATCAAAAAGTTCGCGGAGGTCATGCGGGGATGAAGAAGAAACTTTTAATCGCCGGCGGTATCGTCCTCGTCATCCTCATCGGTATGTTCCTCACCGTAACAAACGGTCTGTCAGAGGGCGCGAAGGTCACGCTGAACGGTATTGACCTCACAACCGTCCCGGACGGCAGCTATACCGGTACATATGACTTCAAGCGTTGGTCAAATAAGGTGGTTGTCCATGTGAAGGACAACCAAATCACGGCTATCGACATCGTTGACGACATACCCGGCGCGACTGTGACGGATTGCTCCGGCGAGATGTTCCGCCGCGTCATCGCGGCACAGGACACGCGGGTGGATGCCGTTTCAGGCGCGACAGTTACCTCGAAAGCGTACTTAAAGGCAATAGAGGATGCTGTTCCGTAGGGTCGGACTTCCATGCCCGACCGTTTGAAAGAAGGCAGGCGCGGAGAAATTTATCTTCATATAATGTGTGAAATAACAAGAAATCATCTTGACAAAATGTGTTTATTATAGTAAAATGATGTTCGGATAATGTGAGGTGATGCTTGTGAAACGCTTGCTGATGGATGATTTAATTCGTTGGAAAAACAAAGAGAACCGTTTGCCGTTGATTCTGAAAGGGGCGCGTCAGGTCGGGAAAACTTGGCTGCTTAACGAGTTTGGCAAGACAGCGTTTGACGATGTGCTTTATATAAACTTTGAAAACGCGCCGGGTTTGAAAGAATCCTTTGACGGCGACATTTCGCCGCAAAGGATTATAGACTTGCTCGGAGCTTTGCACGGGAAACGGATTAAACCGCGGGAAACGCTTATGATATTTGACGAGGTGCAGGAAATTCCCCGCGCTCTAACCGTCTTAAAATACTTCGCGGAAACCGCTCCCGAGTACGCTATATGCTGTGCCGGTTCGCTGCTTGGCGTTGCCCTGCACAGCGGTACGTCTTTCCCGGTCGGCAAGGTGGATTTCCTTACACTGCAACCGCTTAATTTTGAGGAATTTTTACTGGCGAACGGCGAGGAAGAATTGATTCGATTTGTGAGAAGCGATGACATACGCGAGATACCAAAGGCGATAGCCGACAAACTCACCGATTATCTGAAACTCTACTTTGTCATAGGCGGTATGCCGGCGGCGGTTGACACATGGCTCGCCGCGCGGGATTTTTCTTTGGTAGAAGAACGGCAGCGCGATATACTCGAAACCTACGAAAACGACTTTTCCAAACACGCGCCGAAAAATATTGTACCAAAACTGCGGTACTTATGGAACAGCGTACCGTCACAGCTTGCGAAAGAAAACAAGAAATTTATTTACGGTCTTGTACGCGAGGGAGCAAGGGCAAGGGACTATGAAGAAGCGATGCTGTGGCTGCTCGACAGCGGACTTTTACGCAAGGTTGGCAGGATAACGAAAGCCGCAACGCCGCTTAAAGCCTACGAAGATTTGAAAGCGTTTAAGTTGTATCATCTTGATGTGGGCTTGCTCCGTGTTATGAGCGAGCTGTCGCCGGACGCGATTCTTGACGGCATTAAGATATTTGAGGAATTTAAGGGTGCGCTGACGGAGCAGTTTGTATTAACTGAGCTTTCGGGAAAGGATTTTATCCGAAATATCTACTACTGGACTTCGGAAGCGACAGCGGAGGTTGATTTTGTCTTTGCCGACAACACAGACATTTACCCTGTCGAAGTCAAGTCGGGAAAAAACTTACAGGCGAGAAGTTTGAGAGTGTACCGTGAACGGTACACTCCCAAATTGGCTATACGCACATCATTGTCAAATTTGCGGCTTGACAACGGATTGCTCAATGTTCCGCTGTTTGCCCTGTTTAACCTCGAAAACTATCTTCGTTAGAATCTATGTCCCCAACAACCCCTAAATTACATCCACCGCCGGATACTCGCCGTTTTCTATTACGTGATGCGACGGGTCAAAGCAGAAGCTGCCATCGTTATATGGTATTACGCGCCCGTCATCATAAAACTCCAACGCCGACCAGTCGCATAACTTGTACAGCCGCTTAAATCCGTCAAGCCTGTCCGACTGTTTTAGGTCGCGGCGCAAGTCCGCGCGTTCGTTCAGGCGTTCTATGCCCGCCGCGCTCATGTTCCGTTCCGGTTCATCGCCGCGCGTCACATCAAAGCTGCCTATCGTGCGGGAAATCTGCTCCTGAAGCGCGGCTATCATTGGCATACAGTTAATTCCGGTGTGCGCGCCTAAAAGACGCTGAATACGCCCGCTCTGCCCCGCCTTTACTTTCAGCACCGCGCCCGGAATATTTGTAATTTCCTGCCCCTCGGCGAGCGCGTCCTCCTCGACTAAAAACATATCGTTCGATGTCAGCGCATCGTTGTACATAGCGATTGCCAACTCACGGTCTACAGCGTCAACCAGTTCCAATATCGGAGCTATTTCCGAACGCTGCCAGAAATTATTTTCATCGGCAATACGCCAGTAGTGAATGAACGGGTAGCTGTTGTTACGGGTATTCTCCCAATATTTGGGAATGTGACGGACTTCTACTTCTCCCAAAAGTATGCTGCACGCGATGTCGCCCTCATCGTCTCGATACCAGTGCTCCAAGACGCGAATAGTATCCTCGCTTTCAACCGCGCCCAGAGCGGCGAACACGTCCGTATCACCCAATGAGCTGTCAAGTTCATCAAGCGACAGTCCGATTTTCCTAAGAGCTTCGCCGTAGAGCCTGACAGCCTTCCTTTTGTTTATGTAGTAGACGTAATCGACATATTCGCATAGCTCGATGTCACTTGACTTGTTCGTGGGGTCGGGAAAAAGGCTCTCTATCGGCACATCGATAATCCTTATGTCTCCCGCACCGCCGCCCACGTCCGAGTCGTAAAAACACTTCCAAAACGCCGAACCGTATTTCAAAAGACGGCGTTCGTTGCGTGAGTTCTGCGATTCCAGTTTGTTGTTTTCAAGAATGTACACAACGGCGCGGCGGCGCAGTTCCGCCTGCTCGGCGTACTCTCCTCCGGGTATTACAAACTTGTACTCGGGTACTTTAGTATCAATCTGCGTCTCAACGTGCATATACACATCGGTGCAGACGGCGGGCGTGAAGCCCATGTTTTCCATAAACGCGGTTCTGCGTTTGCCTTCGTAATAATCCGACAGCTTTGTCCATTCGCGCTCCCTCTCGGAGCGGGAATCTTTCGCCCTGCGGTACAGCTCGAGCGCGGTCTCTTCGCGCCCCTCGCGGGTCTTATAGTTAATTATCATAATAATTTTCCTTTCAATGTACTCTTTAAGGTTGTTTCTATGCTCGCCGCCCGATTGGGGCAGGGGCGGCCGGATGTAAAATAGCGCAGCGCGTCCGGCGCGTGTGTCAGTTCATGGGGTTGAGATGCCACATCGTTTGGGTCGTGTTTGTCATGTGACAGGGCGGGCAGCGTGCGTATGAGATTCGGGCAGTTCTCAAAAATCACCAGTCCCGGCCTCATGTCGCCGTTCACATCCGGAGAGAACGCCAGCCACTCGCGCAGATTCATCCACCCCGCAACGCGCCTGTTGTCGGTCTTATACAGCGAAACACCGCTGCTTGCGAAAATTTCGGCGACACTCTTGCCCGTATCCTGCCCCCTGCTGAATAAATCAGGCGGGGCAAATGTGGCGGCAATGTCCTCACCGCGCGGGGTCATACCTTTGATCAACTGCGCCGCAGTAGACGCGATAACATTGGGTTGATACAGCTCGCGGTAAACGTAGGCGCGTCCGCGCTCGTCCAGAGCTATCCAATAGCACGCCAGCATATCCAACCCATAGTCCAAGGCGCGGTATCTGCGCCAGCTCTCGGGTAACATGAACGGGCAGACGACATGATTCTCGCGGCTGAACTCGCTGAAATACTGACCTTCAAAAATGTCCCAGTCGCCTTTCAGCAATGCGCGGCGTTCATTTTTCGGCAGATTTTCCAACCTGCGGGCATATTTAGGGTCTCTGGCGAGTAAAAACAGGTTCTCATGTACTGTTGTCGGGATATAAAGCCGCGAGCCGGAATGCGCCTTGAGCAGTCTGCTTGGGGGCATGGGGTCGATAAAACGCGCCTTGACCCATTTGTGTCCGCGACCGCCCGGATTCGTTGAGGATTTCATCTGTTTGGGGTATACATTTGTCCCGCGCAGGCGCGACATAAGGTAGAGGTATTGTTCCTCGGTAAAGTGCGTCAGTTCGTCAAAACGTATCACGTCATACTCTGCCGACTGGTATCTGTACACATCGGTATCAGTGTCACAGTAGCCGAAATCAATCAGCGAGCCGTTGAAAAATCGTATCACGCGCTCAACCTTGTTATAGCGGTACAGCTCGGGCGGATAGAGTTCGAGTGCCATACGTATAAGGCTTTTTTCCAGTTCAGGGTATGTGCGCCGCATAATAAGCTGCTTTGAGCGCGGATACACAAGAGCCGCGCGGAATGCGTCGAGCAGCTGCGCGTATGACTTGCCGCCGCCCGCCGCGCCTCCGAACAGCACTTCATCCGCGCCCGCAGCTATGAAAAATGATTGCTTGCGCGTCAGCTTAAAGCCGTATTCCGGCAGGGGAAACGGCAGTTCAAACGCCGCCCTATCACTTGATAGGGTCTTCTCGCCGTTCACTCTATCACCTGATAGGTTACTTGGACTGTTTGGGGAGCATCGGGGCTGCCGTCCTCCGTAACGCGGGACAGTATGGCTTCGGCGCATTTGCGCCGCGTTTCCGGCGGCATTTCGGGGTCAGTGACCGCATTCGCCATGAATTTCAGCGCGTCTTTAACCGCCTTTTTAGGAACGCTCGCCGTTCTTTTTTTAGATTCCATCAGAGTCACCTCCTAACGCGGAGGATACAGAAGCGGATAGCGACTTTTTATGACTATTGACATATTTGTGCTGTTGGTATAATCTGTAGGGGCGATAAAAACGGGCGGACGAACGGCCGCCCCTACGTGGGCGATAATAACGGGACGATAAAAACGGCGCGAACGAACGGCCGCCCCTACGTGGGCGATAAAAACGGCGCGATAATAACGGCGCGCCGGGGGCGTCGCGCCCTACAATATAACAGAAATGGTGAAAAATATGAATCTTAACAAACACGTTTTATGGGTGACGCGGAGCGCGGCGTTCATCGCCCTGCTTATTGTTACGCAGGCCTTAACGGCATCATTCGGTAATCAGTTCATTACCGGATCGGCGGTTAATCTGATACTTATCATCGCGACAATGACTTGCGGAACTTGGACTGGGCTTGCGGTCGCCGTCATTTCGCCTTTCGGGGCGTTTCTGCTCGGCATAGGGCCGGCGCAGCTGCCGATTATACCGTTTCAAATGGCGGGTAACGCGGCGATAACGCTGATATGGGGTTATCTCGGCAACCTGAAACTTAAAAATGTGTATGTATCACGCTTGATTGCCATGATTGCGGGTGCTGTCGGTAAATTTTTGGTGTTATATTTCGGTGTCGTCAAGATTGCCGTGCCGTTTCTGCTCAATGTACCGGAAGAGAGAGCCGCCGTAATTTCGGGCTTGTTCTCTTTCCCTCAGCTCGTCACGGCTTCGATTGGCGGCGCGATTGCGGTTGTTATACTTCCGGTTATTATGAAAGCGGTTAAGAGAGTGTAGAATATTTTTAGTAGAGTGTCTCGCAAGGTGAAGTATGGAATTACTTATTTCCTTTTGATTGGTTATGTGTTCTGCAAAGCATTTGACAGTTTCCGATGTCGGTTGCGCCGCCATTGCTCCACGCCGATACATGGTCAGCGTCCATTTCCTTTAGCGTCCATATCTTAGCTTTATTTGAATCATGTCCTATTGCACAAAGAGGACAGTTTGAATTATTATCGCTTTTTGCTTGTGAGGTCTGTTGTTTATACACGGATTGTTTCGCAGCTTCATCAAAAACACGCACTTCTAATAGTTTTGTATCGGTTTCACCGCCTAAGATATACTCAAAAATTCCGCGTTTGCTTTTCACATAGAAATCGCCATATAACCTTTGAACCGCCTCCGATACTTTGGCGGGATTGTATGACTGATTGTGGTACTGTTCATACAAACGTCCCCATTCTAACCCGCACATTTCTTTTTCAACATCACGGAAAACTCCGGCAACCCAGTCTATAACAGAAGTAAAATAATTTTTCAGTTCAGTAATATTGCTGTCGTATCTGTGTTCTGCCATATAACTATCTATTTCTTGACCTTTGGAAGCGGCAACCCACGATAACGCCGTTGCTAAGTAATCTTGCCGCAAGGCAGTTCCTTTTATGTATGCGCTCCATTCGTGAGTATTAGCGTTGCCGGAATTGCTAAACTCCGCCTTTGCAGAAGTTATAAACGCCCCGGAGTAAATTGCGT
>WRJE01000015.1 GCA_009782385.1 Oscillospiraceae bacterium
ATGTTATGACGATGGTAAGCCGTATACCACGGCAAATCGTTGGTTTTGACGTTGCGCTCGATAAGTCACCTAGCCGTATCCAAGCTATTGTAGATAATGCTCCCGAAGCAAAAAGCTATTGCACTGACGGTTATTTAGGATATGTAGATATTGTTTATCCGGGTGAGCATATCCGTAATGTTAGCAACAAGAATGATACTTTTACTGTTGAGGGTGTCAATGCAGATTTGAGACATTACATCCCGATACTTGCGCGGCGAAGCCGATGTTTCCCGCGCAGTCTTGAAACACTAAAAGCAGTCCTTGATGTTTTTGTTGATGCTTACAACAAGTTCGGCATAGCTAAAATGAAGTTCAGGCAAAACCGTAACCCCAATTCCCGCGAATTACCTTTCTCTGTACTGGATTTCCTTTAATCAACGCTTTTATCCACTCCCAAATTTATTTTTCGGTTGCCGAAACCTTAAAAACTTGCTATAATAATAAAGCTGAGTTTGTCGGTTGTCATTTTTTTGGCATTTACTCTTGAAAACGCGAACGTAAACTGATATACTGTAGTCAACAGGAAGGTGATTACGCTATGGATTTGATGGTAGTTCCAAAACCGATTTTTAACAAGTACAAAGATGTAATAGGGTACTATCTTGCTTATCAGGTTGGTAACGCCTTATCTAACGTGGGTATGTCAGCCCTTTTAGAACACAGCACCGATTCGCCGTTTTTTGAATTTATCAATGACATCGGCATTAAAACATTGACGGGCGGCAAAATGCTCTTTGTTCCTGTCACCAATGTCCTCTTGGCAACAAGTATTGAACAGACGTGCGAGGTCGACCCGTCCTTGATTGTGCTTTTGCTGGGCGGAAAAATAGATTTGAACGAAGCTAACTTGCAAAGCGTGGCGCGTTTGAAACAGCACGGATTTAAGATTGCGTTCCGTCACTATAAGGATATAAATGCCCTCAAACCGTTTTTGCCGCACATCGACTTTATTATTTGCGGAAACGAAACGGGAACTGTGATGTCCGCTATCGCGGAGGTTAGGGCGAGCAATTTCCCGATTAAAATCATCGCGTCGGAAGTGGACACAATAAGCATATTTCAGCGAATCACATCCTTTGGCGTAGAGTTATGCAGGGGTGACTTTTACAGGGAGACGACAAAGGTCAGCGAGGACAATCCGGTATCACCGCTAAAAATAAACTGCTTGCAGCTTATGAATCAAGTAAGCCAAGATGATTTCGACCTTGCGAAATTTTCAAAAACCGTTCAGAGAGACACATCGTTGGCGTTGCAGTTTCTAAGGATGGTTAACTCATCCCATGTACGCGCAAATAAGATTACCAGCCTGAAACACGCGGCGGCAATGCTCGGTCAAAATGAAATAAGAAAATGGGTCACTACCGCCGCAACCACCACAATGGGACAGGAAACTCCGGGGGAAATTGTAAGACTTTCAATGTTGAGAGCAAAGTTTTGCGAAAATCTCGCGAAACATTTCGAGATGGCTATACATATGGACAATCTGTTTTTGATGGGTCTGTTTTCGGTATTAGATGTCATTCTTGACATGACTATGGAGAAAGCCCTGCACTTGGTATCCGTGCCGGAGCAAATCGCGTTAGCGTTAATGGGCGGTGACAATGAGTTCAGTAAGGTCTACAGCTTCGCGCAAAGTTATGAGAATGCCGACTGGACGGATGTATCCCGAATAGCTTTGATAGACGATATATCCATATCGGATATAGCCGCCGCTTACCACGATGCCCTTATGTGGTATGGCAAAATGATTAACATGACAATGGACGAAGACGAGATTGACACTGATGTAACGTAGAAAAGGAAAATGTTATTCACATGACGTTCTATGTGAATAACATTTGGACAGAGTAAAAGGAGATTCCAATATGCCAACTATTTGTATGTTCAGAGGGATAAAAATCTTTATGAATTGGGACGAACACAATCCGCCCCACTTTCACGCGACATACGGTGGTCAAGAGGCCGCTATCCTTATCAACGAACTTGAAGTATTAACTGGTAGTATACCAAATAAACAACTTAAGATGCTTTTGGGCTGGGCGGCATTACATCAAGATGAACTCCTTGAAAACTGGACGCTTGCAGAGCAAATGAAAGAATTATTTGAAATAAATCCTTTAAGATAGGTGATATTATGCAGATACCAAATGAAGTTGCAGAATATTTTCAAAATGGCAGACGCAAAATTATGTCGGTTTTTGCCAATGACAATTTTACGCTATCTCTTATCTTCGATAACAATGAAATGAGAATTTATGATATGAAAGATAATCTCAATGGTGACGTGTTTAAGCCATTTAGAATATTATCAGAGTTCAAACGAGTATTTGTTGATGAGAATGGCGGTGTTGCGTGGGACATAAATCCGACCATAGACAGTAATGTGGTGTGGAATAATAGAGTTGATTTGTGTCCTGATAGTTGTTATCTAAAAAGTTTTCCGGTTTATTTTCACAACAATGTTTGACATCGGGATAATTTTTATATATAATAAGATGAGTACCCGGAAACCCATCGGTAATCGAGGTGTGTTACATGAGCAATGATCCAATGCTGGAGATGTTTATCTTTGAAAATATGCAGCTTACGGAACGGCTGGAGGAAGTCCTTATAGAAGGGGACCAGCTGGGGATACTCAACGAGGAGCATATAAACGAAATTTTCCGTATAATGCACACCATCAAGGGCAGTGCCGCCATGATGGAGTACGATAATATCGCAACGGTCGGACATAACGTTGAGGATATGTTCTACTTCATTCGTGAAAATGAGGGCGTTAACCCCGACTGGAAGGTTATTGTTGATTTATGTCTTGAATCCGCCGACTTTTTCAAGCAGGAAGTCGCTAAAATTCAAGCGAACCAACAGGCCGACGGCGATGATACGGTGCTGATAGAAAAAATCAAGAAGTATATGGATATCCTCACCGGAAAAACACCGCCGGAGGCATCCGCCGATGACGGCGGTGATGAGGGCGATACATCCGCCGATGTCGGCGATGAGTTCAGCGGCAGAGGTCTTGATTTGCTGCCGGGAGAACAATGCTTCCTTGTCCATGTGTTTTTCGAGACCGGATGTAAGATGGAAAACATCCGCGCCTATCAAATCACCAATACGCTTTTGGATTTGTCGAGCCACATCGAAACGGTGCCGGCTGAACTGCTCGAGGATTGCAGTGACGAAATAATCGCTAACGGCGTTAAGATGTTCATTTGCACAAAAGAGCCTTTTGACATTATTAACAGCATTGTCAGCGATGTATTGTTTGTAGAAAGATTTGAAATCAAGGTAATGGACAGCGGCGCGGCAGCCGTGCCAACGCCTGTTGAACAGCCGGAGGAAGCCGTTGTTGCGGAAGCTCCCGTTGAAATTCCCGTTGAAGCTCCCGTGGAGCCGCAAGAACCCCCGAAAACCAAAGGCAAAAAGAAGAAAGCTAAAGAAGAGCCTGAGACACCCGCAGAACCCGCTAAACCTGTTGCTCCGACCGTTACCGCCGCTCCCGTTACTCCCTCTGCCCCCGCGAAAGAGGTCGCGCCTGCCTCCGCCGCCCCTGCTCAAGCACCTGCCGCTCCTGCGGCGGCGCAGGCAGCGGCAGTTCCCGCCGAGGTTAAGCAAAGTTTCATAAGCGTCAATGTCGATAAGTTGGACAAACTTATGGACTTGGCGGGCGAACTGGTAATTTCGGTCGCGATGGTTATTAACAACCCCGATCTTGCGGGACTTAATTTGGAGCAGTTTGAAAAAGCCGCCGCCATGCTCTCAAAAAACACCGGGGATTTGCAGGATATTATACAGTCGGTAAGAATGATACCCATATCGAGTACGTTCCATAAAATGCACCGCATTGTGCGCGATGTATCCAGAAAGTTAAATAAAGATGTTGAGTTTACGATTCTCGGCGAGGAGACCGAGGTTGACAAGAACCTTATTGATAACCTCTCCGATCCTCTCATGCACATTGTCAGAAACGCCATGGATCACGGCATCGAGCCGGATTCCGATGAGCGCGAGCGCAACGGCAAGCCGCGAGTTGGCAGCATTATACTTGAGGCGCGAAACTCCGGAAGTGACGTTATTATTACCTGTACCGATGACGGGCGCGGCATAAACCGTGATAAAGTGCTTGCGAAGGCAATCGCGCAGGGTATGCTCACCAAACCCGAGAGTGAGTATACCGACAAGGAAATTTACAACTTTGTCATGGCACCCGGTTTTTCAACTAACGATACAGTCACGGAATTGTCCGGGCGCGGTGTCGGCATGGACGTTGCAAAGAGGAATATCGAAAAAATCGGCGGTTCGATAGCGGTTGACTCCACACCCGGTCACGGTACGGTCAACACAATCCGCATACCGCTGACCTTGGCTATTCTGGCGGGTATTGAGATTAAAGTCGGCTCGAATATCTATATCGTACCGACGCTTAATATCAGAGAATCGTTCAAGCCGCAGGCCGACCAGATAGTAGTTGACCCGGACGGCAATGAAATGATTCTGTTCAGGGGCGAATGTTATCCTATTGTCAGGCTTCACAGCCTGTTCTCGGTACACTCCGATGTGACGACATTCCAAGACGGCATTATGATAATGATAGAGGACGAGGGCATGATGACCGGGTTGTTCGCCGATATGCTTATCGGGGAGCAGCAGGTAGTTCTGAAGCCCATACCTCAGTTTATCACAGAGAGAATCGGGCAGATACGCGGAATATCCGGCTGTACGATTCTCGGCAACGGCAATATAAGTCTGATAATCGATGTCAAAAGTCTTACGCAGTAGGAAGGGGCTGATTAAATGGACGAGATGGAAATCCAAGTAAATAATAAGAATGTTGTGACGCAGTACCTGACCTTTGCGATAAAGGAAGAGGATTACGGGCTTGAAATAGCTGTCGTGACCGAGATAATCCGCGTTCAAACTATTACCCAAGTCCCCGAACTCCCTGATTATATCAAGGGGATAATCAATTTGCGCGGGCGCATAATTCCCGTCATGGATGTGCGCGTCAGATTCAGCATAGAGCCGCAGGAATACGATGACAGGACTTGTATCATAGTCGTTGACGTGCAAGGCACAAATATCGGCATGATAGTGGATACTGTGCGCGGTGTTGTGGATATAGCTGATGAAGATGTCACCGACCCGTCAAGCCACCGCTCCGGCTATGAGAACAGATATATCAGCGGTATCGGCAAAACCCCGAGCGGCGTAAAACTGCTGCTGAACCTCGACAAAGTCGTTTCGGATTACTAGTAGGGGTCGATGCCCACATCGACCCGTATTTTGACACATCGTCCCGCCAAAAATCTAATCTGCAGTCCAACGGCGCGTCCTTCCGGACGCGCCGCTTCAGACTGTCGATAAACCCCATTATGGCGGGCGGGATGACTCCGTCCCTACTTTTTATTGCCTTTATAAATATTTTTGAAATTTCTATTGACTTATATTATCATCTATGATAATATTATTATAAACGATAATATATTAGAAAGAGGTGATTATTCTATGGAGAACTTTTTGTCCTATCTAAGCGATCCGTTAAACGCGAAGCTAATCCTTGAAATCAAGGAGCTTGAACAAGCGACAGCCTCACAGTTGTTGGAGAGATTCAGCGATATTCCGCAGGCAACGCTGTACCGCCGTTTGCAAAAAATGCTTTGTGACGATGTTCTGAAAATTGTAGAAGAACGTCAAATTCGAGGAACGGTGGAAAAGGTCTACGCGCTCAACTATGACCTTGACGCAGAATGGAAAAACATGGGCGAAACGAATGACAGCAAGACTTATATGCAATTTGTGACGTATCATACGCTGGGAATATTGCGGGAATTTATGGAGTATACGGCAAAAAAAGACATTAACATCGGGGGTGATGCAACGGGACTTTTTATCGCGCCTGTATACGCGACAAATGAGGAGTTGACAACAACACTTAACAGGGTTGTCGAAATACTTACCGAGCTTAAAGACAATAAGCCGGATGGTGAGCGCAGACTTCGCAATGTCTGTATTACAATAACCCCGCCTAAAAATTAAGGAGAGATTCATTATGGAAAAAATAAAAGTTCGGAAAGGGAAGAATAAACGTATGATTATTCTGTTTTCTATTATCGGCATTGTTATAGTTTTAGCAGCCGCTGTTTTACTGACACTCCAACACACTAACACCCCAACTAAAGGCGCACCCATCGCCCGGTATTCCAACCCGAAATCCGCGCTGTTGGTTCTTGACTTACAGAACGATGTAATCGGTATCTATGGTGATACTTCAACATTTGTTGAGAACGTGAACCAAGCTGTCGCGCTTGCCGAGGAAAGCGGCATGGAAATCCTGTACATCAAAAATATAGCCGGAAAAAATCCGATTATACAGTTTTTATATATGGGCAAATTAAGGGACGGCACTAAAGGGGCGGAATTGGACAGCCGCTTGCGAATCGCTAATGGAAATGTGTTCAAAAAGTACATTGGCGACAGTTTCTCCTCAAAGGAATTTGAGCGAACACTAATCTCAAAACAAGTGGATACCCTTTATATAGTCGGCGCGGACGCGGCAGGTTGTGTATACCGTACCGCGCAAGGCGGATTGAACCGAAAATATAATGTCAACGTCATTACGGACGCTGTAATTACAAGAGACAACAAAACCATGAAGCAAATGTTGGAGAAATACACTGCCGAAGGCATTGAGACTACAAATTTATCGGGGTTTCAAAAACTGACGCAAACAGCGCACTAGCATACTAAAACCCAACGGCGCACTCTTTCGAGTGCGCCGCTTTGTTATAGAAATTCCTATTCTTTTGGCAGATACTCCAACGGGTCAACAGGTTTGCCGTCAAGCCGCATTTCAAGATGCAAATGGTTGACTTCGCGCCTTTCGCCCTCCGATGTCTGTCCGATACCGCCTATAACCTGTCCGGCTGAGATTTGCTGTGACACGATAACGGTCGGTTTCTTCATAAGGTTTGAGTAGTAGCTCTCAAGACCGCCCGCGTGTTCGATAACTACCGTTGTCCCTAGAAAAACATCGTCATAGATGTCCTTGATTGTACCGTCGGCAATCGCAAGCACTTGCGTACCCAACGCGCTCTCGATGTCAAGACCGAGATGCACCCTCCAGTCGCCCATTGTTTTGTTGTAAACGAGGTCGTCACTGGAGAAAGCGTTTACCGAAGCCCCCTTAACAGGCCATACGAATACACCGGGCATCTTCGGCGCGGGCGTTGTCGGTGCGGGTGTCGGCGTTTGTTCGGATTCCGCGTTTGATTCTGCTGCCGTCAGCGATGTCTTTGTAGCCTTGGCACTCTCGACCGCGTCAGGCGGCGGGGTCGGAACTGATGTTATTGCCGCCACAGGCAGATCGTCGAACGAGAACACATCGTTTAAGTTCGGTTTCGGGGTCGCGCTCGGTATCACCGGCATGGGAACTCTGTCCAAGACCGGATCTTCTGTGTTTATGGGATTCGACAGATACTCCGGCGTATCGTCGGGTTTGCCGGAGTCCGAGAAAAAAAGCATATAACTCGATACCCCTATCGCCGCGATACATAGAATGAGTATGATGTAAAACCCTTTCCCCGCCAAAAATTCGGCAAAGCCGCCCCTATTTCTTTTCTTGCTGCTCATTTTAACACCTCCGGTCGTATTATTGACGACCGGAGGAGATAATATACAGTATTTGGAAATATTGCTAAAAATTGTGCTGATTGCGGCTAATAGCCGCCCCTACGAATTGACCAACTTTCGACCGACAGTGCCAATGCTTCCCGCGCCCATGGTAATAATCAAATCCCCCTCTTGGGCTATGACGCGCAGCTCGCGCTCTAACTCATCGAGCGTCGGGAAAAATCCGGCGTTCGGAATTGCTTCAGCCAGCGATTGAGCCGAAAGCCCCGTAGACTTCTCGCGGGCGGCATATATTTCGGTTATTAAAACCTTGTCGGCTTTCAGCGCGGCGGCAAAATCATCGAACAGCGCGGCGGTCCGCGTGTATGTGTGCGGCTGGAACGCAAGGATAACGCGCTTGTAACCCATCTCATTAGCTGCGGAGAGCGTGGACTTGACTTCTGTCGGGTGGTGCGCGTAATCGTCCGCCACGTCCGCGCCGTTATACTTACCAAGCCGCTCAAAACGCCGACCCGTGCCGTGAAAACCGTTCAACCCCTCTGTCACCGCCTTACCGGATATGTCCAAAAGCCGCGCGGCTCCCGCCGCCGCAAGCGCGTTTAACACGTTGAACATTCCGGGTACATTCAGCTTGACATCCGCGTACTTTTCACCGAATGCCCAGATGTCAAACGAAGGCAGACCTTTATCAAACGTTAGGTTTTTGCAGTGGATGTCATATTGTTCATCCGCGCCGAATGTATTGTGCGGGATGTTTGCCACGGAGGCAAGCGCGTTCGTGTCGCCGCCGTTCACAAGAACGCGGTTTGCCTTAGCCGCGAAGGCCGAAAATGAGGTAATTATTTCATCGAGACCCGAGAAAAAATCGAGATGATCAGGCTCAATATTAAGAATTACAGAAATTGTTGGCAAAAAATGCAAAAAAGAGTTGCAATATTCACAAGATTCTGCGATAATAAGAGTATTAGCTCCTAAACGGTGTCCCGCGCCGATAATCGGCAGGTATCCGCCGAGCATAACAGTCGGGTCAACATTAGCCGCCAGCGCGATGTGCGCGGCCATTCCGGTAGTCGTGGTTTTCCCGTGAGTACCTGAAACGCAAAGAGCGTCTTTATAGTCGGCCATGATTGAACCCCACGCTTCAGCGCGTTCTATCACACGTATCCCGCGCTTCCGCGCCGCCATAATCTCGGGATTATCGTCCTTGGCTGCGGCGGTTCGGATTACCGCATCGCAATTCCCAATATTTTCCGCGCGATGACCAATAATTACATCAATACCCATGGCTCTCAGTTCGGCAACGGCTTCACTCTCCTGCATATCTGAACCGGAGATGTTGTAACCTCTGTTTTTCAATACCCCGGCAAGAGCGCACATAGACACTCCGCCGATACCCACAAGAAAAACATTATGTGTGTTTTTTAGCAAATCGGACATTGGTTGACCCCCAAATCGTGATTAAAGCATTAAACGTGCTTTATAATAATTATACTGCTGTTTAGGCAAAATAAAACTAGTTACCAAGGAAATTAAAATGTGGAGGGTTTCAAAATGAACATCACAGACATCAAAATTCGCAGCGTAAATCTCACGGGAAACATGAAGGCGGTAGTATCCGTCACCATTGACAACGAGATTGCAATCCATGACATGAAAATTATCGAGGGGCCGGAGAGGCAGTTTCTTGCAATGCCTTCGCGCAAGACTTTCGATGGCAGCTTCCGTGACATCGTACACCCGATAAACGCGGAAGCAAGGGAAAAAATCGAAAAAGCAGTGCTTGCCAAGTATGAAGAATTGAAAATTGCGGCTGAACACGGCAACGAGCCTGCCGATCCTCAATTCGATTAAAATGCGAAAACGCCTGTCTTGCGTTTTGCTTGCGGCGTTTCTGGTTGCGGCATTCTCTCCGAGTGCCGCCGCAAGCGATGCCTATCACTTCGGTGTCGCGGGGAACAGGCTTTTTTCGTGTAGCTACAGCTATATGCCATTGCAGATAGGGGATACTCTGTATTTTCCCGTGCAGCTTCTTCTGGACGGAAACTTAGGGTTTAGCTATGACCACTCGCCCGGTGAATACTATACCCTCTATCTTACCGAGCAACCCGATCGTTATGTCGTGTTTCATCTCCATAAATCGGGATCGTATGACATAAAATGGCAGTACAGCGACTCGATGATAAGACGGAACGGCGTTTTTTATGTGTCGCTCAATTATGTCGGCAACCGCCTGAACTTAGTGACAAGCACATTTGTGACTAAGTACGGGACGGTGTCGCGCGTCAGAAAATCAGACGATACGTCAAGCGACAGTGAAGTGCTGCGCCGGATTGACGACAATCTGTCCCGCTTACAGGATGACTATCGGCTGCGTAACGGTCTTGAGCCTATCACCCCACCGAAACCCGCGCCTGAAATCTACTTGGGATTCAGCGTTGACGCGGACAGCGATATATCGGCAGTACTTGATGTACTTAACTCTAGGGCGATAACCGCAACCTTCTTTATAGCTCCGGAATACGCCTCTAATAAAGGCGTTCGGAGCATAATCGTGCGGGGTCATACACTGGGTATACGCCTTGATGACGATGAGGATATCGACAAACTTACCCGCGCCAACGAAACGCTTAGAATTATGACACTGACACAGACGCGGGTATTGTTGGGTGATAACAGTGCCGAGATTTTCGAGGACATCGGGTACAGGCTTTGGGATTGGAAGTTAAACGGGATGGACTCCTCTGTCTTCAGAACCGTTGACAACGACCGCGGCGCCTGCTATATACTCTTTGAGTGCGGCGAGGATTCCGTTGAGGTGTTAAGCGATTTACTGGAGCGTCTAGGCACTATCGATGCCGGGTATTATGCTATCAACGAGGCGGAACGCCCGGTTGTGTAACGCCGACTTTGATGTATTAAGTATAATCATAGAGGTTTCGCCTTTATCCGTGCGTAACGCCGGGGATAACCGCTCGGTGTCATGTCCGTCTTCCGTATAACAACAACGGCGTGCTGTTTGCCGCTTGAGAGGGTATAACGCTTGGTATCCTCAGTCTCGCCTTTAAGTATCGAAACGGCGTTTGCCGCTTCGGCGACCTCATCGTTGCAGTCACTCTCTTTCATTGCCAGAAGCCGCCCGCCTATTCTAAGAAACGGCAGCGCGAGTTCGCACAGCATATTCAGCCGCGCAACCCCCCGCGCCGTGACATAATCGAAACCATCGCGCCATCCGCTTTTCAGACCGAGTTCCTCGGCGCGGCCATGGACGCAATCTACATGAGCGAGTTCCAGTTCGTCGCAGACGAGCCTAAGGAATTCGATTTTTTTGTCTGTCGCGTCTAATAGCGTAAGCCGCATTTTCGGCTCTCCGATTCTTATAGGTATGCCGGGAAAACCCGCGCCCGACCCGAGGTCAAGCACCCGCGCCCCCGTGAAGTTGAAAAGGGTCAGCAGCTGGGCGGAGTCTTCAAAGTGCCTCACCCATACCTCACCCGGATCCTCTATTGCCGTAAGGTTCAGCTCCTCGTTCTGCGTCACCAGCAACTCTAAGTATTTTTCAAGTTTATCGCGCATTATCGTCCTCCATGCGAGAATCGCATAGCGCGCGCCGCGCGCTTCCGTGTGTTTCGTGTATCATCAATGCCGTAATATCCGCTGGTGAAATTCCCGGTATCCTCCCCGCCAGACCGAACGTAGCGGGACGCGCCGCGTTTAACTTTTCGGCGGCCTCATATGACAGACCGGGAACGGAACTGTAGTCGTCACATTCGGGTAATCGGCGTTCTTCCATCTTCGACATACTGTTAAGCATCGACTGCTGCCGCCTGATGTAGCCCTCATATTTAACGCGCAGTTCGACCTGCTCGATTACCGCGCCGGGTAATTCCGGACGTTCAGGGTCGTCTAAGTCGAAATATTTCAATTCCGGGCGGCGGAGTTTTTCCGTCAGTCTTTTGCGCTCGAGCCGCTTGATTTCAGTCTCTGTCTGCTTTAGCTTTATGTTAAGACGTTCCATCCGTTCGTTATCCACAAGTCCTAACTCAAAGCCCATCGGCATAAGCCGCTCATCGGCGTTGTCGTGGCGCAGAAGCAAACGGAACTCCGAACGCGATGTCATCATACGGTACGGCTCGTCCGTGCCGCGCGTAACCAAGTCGTCAATGAGCGTTCCGATATATGAACTGGAGCGCGGCAGTGTAAATGTCGGCTTGTTATCCGCGTAAAGCGCGGCGTTGATACCCGCGACAAGCCCTTGCGCCGCCGCCTCCTCGTATCCCGAAGAGCCGCAGAGCTGTCCCGCCGCGAAAAGACCTTCTATGCCGCGTGCCATAAGGGCGGGCGATAAATATGTAGAATCTATGCAGTCATACTCTATCGCGTATCCCGGGCGGGTAATTTCGACCCGCTCCAAACCCTTTACGGTACGCAAGGCTTCAATCTGAACGCCGACCGGCATACTTGACGAGAATCCCTGCAAGTACATTTCCTTTGCGTCTAATCCCATCGGTTCTATGAACAGCGGATGGCGGGGCTTGTCCGCGAATTTGACAACCTTGATTTCTATCGAGGGGCAGTTTCTGGGTCCGATACCCTCTATAGTCCCATTATATAACGGGGACAGCGACAGATTTTGTCGTAAAATCTCATGTGTGCGCTCATTTGTCCATGTCAGCCAGCACATTGCCCGTGATTCAGGCGGCTCTGTGCTGTCAAAAGAAAACGCGGGGGTGTCGGATTCTCCCTCTTGAGGCTCAACCTGCGTATAGTCAACGGTGTCGGAGTGAACTCGCGGCGATGTGCCTGTTTTGAAACGCTTTAGCGGCAGTCCCAACGCGGAGAGGTCAAGCGCGTTCGATGCCAGAAGTCCGTCCGGACCGGCTTCCCGCGCGTTACCGCCAACGACAACACGAGAGCGCAAATACGTGCCGTTGGCAAGCACGGCCGCCTTGACCGGGTATCGCTGACCGAAAATATCTTTTACGGCGGTTACCTTGCCGTTATTAGTCTCAATTTCTGAGATTTCACATTGCAACAGGCGTATTTGGGGGTGTTCCTCGAGAATTTGCTTTGCGCGGCGTGAATAGGCGTATCTGTCGGCCTGAGCTCGCGGCGAACGCACCGCAGGTCCTTTTCCACGATTCAGCATACGGAACTGTATACAGCATAAGTCCGCGAGCTTGCCCATCTGTCCGCCCAATGCGTCAATCTCACGCACGAGCTGTCCCTTTGCGACACCGCCAATCGACGGGTTGCACGGCATATTGCCAACGCTGTCAAGATTCATTGCGAAAACCGTAACTTTATGCCCTAAGTTTGCCGCCGCCATTGCCGCTTCGATGCCCGCGTGTCCCGCGCCTATTACTGCTATCATTAACCGAAAGCTCCGGCGGGGAACTCCGCGAGAGCGTCTCCTTCATATTTTATATCGCGTGTCAAAACATCGACTGTCCAACAGGGTAGAAGTGTGGAAGATACAAGCTCAGACTTTAGCGTCTCTATTATCTCTTCACGCGGGATTTCGCTGTCAAGTGCCATGACCTCCAACCGCCCCTCAATGGGGAAAAAGAGATTGTCGAGTATGACTGCCGCGAAAATTTCAGGGTCTACCATTGATAACTGTGCCGCAAGCCATTCACGCGCTTCGTCAACATAGGGATTAATCCAGCGTGACTTGTTTGCGTCAAGCCAGTTAACTCCGGTTGTGTGCTTTATGCCGAACAGCTCGCGCTGACGGGTTATCGAGTTATCCTCAAGCACGGAAAAGTATGCAACTAACTTTGCGTGTCCCGCAAGCCGCTCCGCCGCCCTTTCCAAATCCGCTACAGAGGCAAAAGTTCCCTCTATTGACTTTACTTCTATAACAACCGTGTCCGCGCCGCCCGCGCCGCACAATTCCGCGATTTCATCCAATCTCGATGTTCTGCCAATATCGGCTTGGGCTAAAAACACCGGAGTAACGGTTACTTTCGCAACGGGGAGTTCAGGTTCGGGAGTTGGGGCAGGGGAGGGCGTTGGGGTCGGCTCAACAATCAGATTTATATCGTCCGTTTCGGGTTCGGGAGTGATGTCCGGTTCAGGCGTTATCGGTCTGCCCTGTCTGTTAAGAAAGGGAAGTGAAAGCAAAAACCCGTCATCGGTCATTGAAACGTAATCACGCAGGAAAAGGAAGGCGGTAACGGCAAGCACCGATGAAATAACCAACGTAATTCCAATACCGGCAAGCAAACGCGCAAGACGGCGTCGCCCCCGGTATCTTCCGGAACGCGGCATACTTCATACCTCCCTTCGGACGGTTGAATTAACAAACGCAAATATTACATAGTATCCATCTTTTTACAATCATTATTCATTGCCGTCCATATCGTTATCACTGTTTGCCGTTATCTGTTCACTGTCATCTGCCTTAGGGCCTTTATCAAAATTCGCGTCTGATATCAGCTTGCGCGGGCATTTTTCAGCGCAATCCCCGCAATTATTACATTTGGAATAATCTATAGACGCGAGATTATTTTCAACGTGAATAGCATCGTGCTTGCAGACCTTCTCACACATTCGGCAACCGACACAGCCTATTTCGCATATCTTACGCAACAGGCCGCCCTTGTCAGTCGAGACACAGCAGATTTGTACATCCGCCTCATAAGGCGACATCGCGATAATATTGTTCGGACACGCTTCGATGCAAAGCGTACACCCCGTGCATTTTTCGCTGTCAACGACCGCAACCTCGTCAACAATGCTTATAGCTCCGAAACGGCAGGCCGCCGCGCACGTTCCAAGCCCGAAACAACCGTGGGAACACTCCAGAGGCCCGCCGCCGATACGCGCCGCCGCCACACAGTCGTTTATACCCGCGTAGACAAATTTTTTCTTTGCCCTAACGCCGCCCATACACC
The DNA here is from genome assembly GCA_009782385.1 of Oscillospiraceae bacterium. Lineage (GTDB taxonomy): Bacteria > Bacillota > Clostridia > Oscillospirales > UBA929 > WRMG01. Next base: position 14,568 of record WRJE01000015.1, read on the forward strand.
TTACAAGCGCGGTTACGCGCTTTGGTTTAGCCGCGTCAACCCCCATGATTGCGGCAAAGGTTTCCGCCGCTGAGTCGCCGCCCACCGGACAGAGATTTATCGCCGCGCCCTCATTGAGAATGGCGGAAGCGTATAACGAGCAGCCCGAATAGCCGCAGGCGGCGCAATTAGCTCCCGGCATAGCATCGACTAACAGCTCAAGCCGTTCATCGCGCACAACGGCGAACAGCTTCGATGAGACTGCCAGCACAACGCCAAAGAGCAGTCCCAGTCCGCCAATCGTCAAAACAGCGGTTAAAATCTCATTCATGGCAAATTTACCTCTACATTACCTTTAATCCCGAAAAGCCCATGAACGCCATAGATATAAGCGCGGCTGTCACAAGCGCGATGGGAAAGCCCTGAAATGCCGCCGGAACATCCGAAAACTCCAACTTTTCGCGCACGCTGGCGAACAGCAGAAGCGCGAGCGTGAATCCTATGGCGGCGGACACCCCGTAGACAACCGAACCGATAAGGTCAAACTCGTTCTGGGTGTTTAATATCGCGACCCCCAATACGGCGCAGTTTGTGGACATAAGGGGAAGATATATCCCCAGAGCCTTGTGAAGAGAGGGCGCGGATTTTTTAAGGAACATCTCGACAAGCTGAACCAACGCCGCGATTACCAGTATAAACGCCACGGTGTGCATATATTCGATGTCGAACCGCTTTAATATATGCTCGTTAACCAAGTATGTCGCGGCGGATGCCGTACCCATAACAAAAATTACCGAAAATCCCATGCCGAGCGCGGTATCCGTTTTCTTTGAAACCCCCAGAAAAGGGCAGATGCCAAGGAATCTTACCAACACGAAATTTTCAACCAATATCGCTCCAAGTGACAAAGCGAATAACTGAGAAACCGTCATGCTTTGCCTCCTTTCCGATTTGACATCCACTGTTTCAGCGCGATTATGCAGCCCAGAGTTATAAATCCGCCGGGAGCTAAAGTCATCAGCTGAACGGGTTGGAAGCCGCTCGGGAAAATATTTCTTCCCATCAGCATCCCCGCCCCGAGTATTTCACGAATAGCAGACATAGCCAAAAGCGCGGCGGTAAAGCCAAGCCCCATTGACAGCCCGTCTATTGCAGATGCCAACACGGTGTTCTTGTTAGCGAACGATTCGGCGCGGGCAAGGACGGCGCAGTTAACGACAATCAGCGGTATGAACAGCCCGAGCGACCTTGAAAGCGCGGGCATATATGCCTGAAGCAGCAAATCCACAACCGTAACGAGCGTTGCGATAATCACTATGTACGATGCTATACGCACATTTTCGGGAATGACTTTTCTCAGCGCGGAAATAGTTATATTTGAGAAAAAAAGCACGAACGTTGTGCAAAGCCCCATGCCAAGCCCGTTGAAAATACTTGTGCTGATTGCGATTGCAGGACACATACCCAAAAGCAGTACCAAAACGGGGTTTTGATAAATCAAACCGTTTTTTAATTGATTACCCATTTACTCGCCACCTCCCGCCGACAGCTCCGCGAAAATCTCAAGCGCGTGAGCGACACCCTCCGCAACCGCTTTGGAACTGACGGTCGCGCCGGCTATCGCGTCAACGTTATTTGAACCCTTGCCGACAGAAACGCCCGCGCGTTTCCCGATAAACTGATTAAGAAAGTCTTCGTCTTCTATTTTTGAACCCAAGCCGGGGGTTTCGTTCATCCCTATTATCACAACACCCGTGACCTCGCCGTTTTCGGATACGCCGATCACCATATGAATGTCGCCGCCGTAACCTTTAGGATGAACCTCGATTATTTCCGCGTAATTCCCTAAATGTTCGGCCGCGTCTTCAAGCGCGACACGCACAACTTCTCTAACCGAACCTCTTGTAGTTATATTCGTATACGCCAGAGCCAGAGAGCATATAGCCGCAACCAGAGATAATACAAGTATCGATCTGAGCATAGAACTCCGCGCAATCCATTTGAGAGAATCTATAATACGCTTAACTACCCTGTTTTCCAAAATACTCATTTCTCAGCCCTCCCCCTTCTTGAAAATAAGGGAGCACCGAAGCGGCGCGGCATTCCGGTCTTGTCAAGCATCCACGCGCAGGTATTCATTATTAGTATGGAATAACAAACGCCTTCCGGCAATGAACCGAAATAACGTATAAACACCGTCAGCAGACCGCATCCGATTCCGAACAGCAGCTGCCCGCGCTTGGTCACGGGTGAGGTGGAATAGTCAGTCGCCATAAACACCGCGCCCAATATCAGCCCTCCGGACAGCAGATGCGTCAGCATGAACCGCCATGCCTCAATGCCTTCGGGCGGAAAGATAAATGTCAGAACAGCCACCGTCCCGATATACGCAATCGGTATACGCGGAGTTATAACGCCGCGCACCCAGAGATAAAACCCGCCCAGAAGAAGAACTATCGCGGATATTTCGCCCATACTGCCGCTGACCTGCCCGAGAAAGAGGTCTTGCAGCGGTTCGGGCGGCAAAACGCCGTTTTTCAATGAGTAAAGCGGCGTTGCCCCGGCAAATGTATCCGGTATGTCGCCCCAGAGCGGCAGTTGAACGCCCGCGAGCGGCCATGTCGTCATTATTATAGGCCACGAGGCGAGAAACGCGCGAGCCGCAAGCGCGGGATTCATGAAGTTTTTGCCAAGTCCGCCGAAGAGCTGTTTCACTATGACGATTGCAAAGAACCCTCCGACAACGGGTATCCAGTACGGCGCGCTTGCAGGTATGCAGAACGCGAGCAAAATCCCCGTAACAACACATGACAAATCACTCAGCGTATTAGATTTTTTAAGTAATTTACGGTATAAGTACTCAAAAGCGGCGCACGAGACGACCGATATGCCCGTCAGGATAGCCGCCCGCCACCCGAATTGGAACACCGCGAGCCCGAGCGGGAAAGCGAGTGCTATTATAACGTCAAGCATTATTGAGCGAGTGTTATCCTCTGTCTTTATGTGCGGCGACGACGAGACAATCAGTTCACTATTTTCCATCTGCCACGCCTCCCGCTTTCAGATTTTCATTTTTATCATTAATCTTTTGCTTGCCTGTCCTAAACGACTGCACCAAGTACAACCGCCCGGGGCAAGAATAAGAGCAGCACCCGCACTCAAGGCAATCCCTTATCCGCAGCTTGTCAAGCTCGGATATGTTCCCCTTCTGCTCGTGCATATACATATACACAGGCAGAAGATTCATCGGGCATACCGAAACACAACGCCCGCACCTAATGCAGATGGGGTTGTCAACTCTAGCATCCTCTTTGCGCGAAAACGCCAACAGCGCGTTCACTCCCTTTACCACCACGGTATCAAGGTCATGCTGCGCCGTTCCCATCATCGGTCCGCCGACAATAACCTTGTTTGGCGTTTCACGAAAACCGCCCGTCGCGTCAAAAACAGCTTTCAGGGTAGTTCCAATACGCACCATCAGATTTTTCGGGTTTGACACCGCCGACCCCGTTACCGTTACTATACGGCGTATCAGAGGTAATCCCGTTGTGACGGCACGGTGTATCGCTGCGGTCGTCTCCGTGTTGAATACCGCGCAACCGACCGACAGGGGCAGCTGTCCCGGAGGCACTTCGCGCCCCGAAACAGCTTTTATCAGCTGTTTTTCAGAGCCTTGAGGATACCGTTTGGGGAGTGTGACAACTTTTATATTGCTGCGCTTGCGCGGAAGCGTGCGCCGCACCATTTCCGCCGCATCGCGCTTATCTGATTCCACTGCTATTACGGCTTCGGAAAGTCCAAGCATTTTCATCAATATCCGCACGCCGCCGACAAGCTCTTCGGGAGCTTCCAACATCAGCCTGTGGTCGGAGGTTATGTACGGTTCGCACTCCGAAGCGTTTATTATCAATTTTTCAGCCTTACCCAGCACCGATGATACCTTAACGTGCGTTGGGAACGCCGCGCCGCCCATTCCAACTATTCCGGCTTCAAGCACCGTTGCCAGCAGTTCTTCGGGTGACAGCGACTCTACCGAGCCGCGCGGGCGCATATCCTCGTGAGGCGTGTCAAGCCCATCGTTCTCAATGAAAACCGACAGCACATTCCGCCCGCTCACGTGCGTGTGAGGTTCAATGGCCTGCACCTTGCCGGATACACTCGCGTGTACGGGCGCGGATACAGCTCCTTTTGCCTCTCCAATCATCTGTCCGAGCTTGACCTGTTCGCCCACGCGCACCAACGGCTCGCACGGCGTTCCGATGTGCATCTGCATAGGCAGTATAATCCGCTCGGGAGGGGGCATATCCTCAACGGGTTTATCTCTTGTTGCGCGCTTGAACGCCGAGGGGTGAACGCCGCCCTTGAACGAGTATGGCAATCCACATCACCTTCAATCATTGTTTATAATATCATTATACATTATCAACATTAAAAATGTCAAGCGCGTCCCAAAACGGGGAGTGCAATTAAACTTTAGCCAACGCTTTCACCAGTTCTTTTGAAATTGGATTGCCCGCTTCGTCTATTGACGCAAAATTCTTTCCTTTATATGTCCAGCAAGCTCTGCCTATTCCGTATTTATCAAGGATTTCATTTATATCACGGATATAATTAACTCTGTGTTCGGTTGCGGCATTGTCTATCGCCCCGTATTCGCCGCAATAGAGTTGTTTCCCCGTCCGTACCGCGAACTTAACGGCGGGAGCGATTCCGTTTTCAAGATACGCTTTGTCAAAAACGGTATCGGCGGTTAATGACTTGCCCTGTTCCGGTCTTTGACTGCCGAAATGCTTTTTCAATAAATCTATTCCCGCGATTTTACCCGGATACGGCTGCTCAATATTGACATCTTTCAGCGGAGTCCAAACCGCTCTCTGGTGCGTAAAAATAAACGGCTCGTAAAAATGGAAATTATAAATTATCCGCTCATCGTCATAAAGGTCAACGCCTTCAAGGCTTTCGGCGGAGTTATAATTAGAGCCGCCGAGAAGGATATAACGCTCGGAATCTATTTCGCGTATGCCCTCAATCGCTTTACGCGCTATTTTGTTCCATGTGTCGCCGTGCGCGTCAACAATTTCATTCAACAGCTCAAATATGAGGTTGCCGCCCTCGCTCTTATAGCGTCTCGCGAACTCCTGCCAGAGAGACACAAAGCGGTTCTGGTCGTTCTCACTGGTAAAGAAGGTGTTGGTATCCAAATTATAAAAGGCATAACCGGGAGCTCTGTGCATATCCAAAATAAGATTAAGCGAAAACTCTTTGCACCAAGCAAGCGTTTTGTCAATAACCTCGAACCCTTCTTCTAAATAATGAAAAGGGTTGCTGTCGTTTTCGAGAACGGGATAGTCGAATGGAAGCCTTATGTGGTCAAGCCCCCATGAAGCGATTCTCTCCACGTCTTCCCTTTTGATGAACTCGGCGATATGCTCTTTCTCATACTTGCTTTGAGAAATCCACCCTCCCAAGTTAATCCCCGTCCTGTACTTTTCAAAGATAATACCCATAATTTACTCCTCTTTCTGCCTTACGGCTAGTTTATTTTAACTGTTTATTTATCGCGCTGCCAACGAGGGATTTCATTTGTGTAATAGCCGTGTTGTTTAATTGTAATAGCCGTTCGCCTTGCGGTAACCCCTGACGGATTAAAAGGGCGTTTATGCTCTCCATATTTGACAGCACAACCAGTTGTTCAAGCGTTGCGTAATCGCGGACATTTCCCGATTTATCCGGGTTCCTTTCCCGCCATTGCCCCGCCGTCATTCCGAACAACGCGACATTCAACAGGTCCGCTTCCGAAGCGTACACCGCGCCCGCTTGTTTGCTTGTGATTTTTTTCGGGATTATTTCTTCTTTTATCGCGTCCGTATGTATGCGGTAGTTTATTTTTGATAGTGTTCGCTGTAAATTCCATTCAAGAGATTGTTGTTTTACTTCTTCCGTTTTTAAGCGGTCAAATTCGCTGATTAAATAATACTTAAATTCGGGACTTATCCACGAAGCAAATTCAAAAGCTATATTCCTGTGTGCGAATGTTCCACCGCCATAACGCCCCGATTTTGAAACAATACCCATTGCGTTTGTTCTTTCAATCCATTGTTTCGGCGATAAAGCAAATCCCATTTCCGAACTCAATTCTTTAACCTCACGGAATCCCGTTAGGTTAAAATTGGGATTATTCATTTTTTCCCATAATCCGTTATAGTTGATTGAATAAATTGTGCTTAACCAATGCGATACAACAGTAGCGGGTATTTCAGCATTTTTATACCTCGCCATATCCGTTAACGAGATATAATCACTTTGTTTATGCTTTATGACAGTAATATCCATTCCCTGCACGGAAATATTCTCTTCTTTCGGCATTGTTGCACCTCTGTTTCAAAACATCTTAATAAAATTCTTCTGGTCTTTCCTGTCGGTATAACCTAAACTCAAATAGAATTTATGCGCGTCCGCTCTGTTAAATCCCGAAACAAGCCGTACTCCGGCACAACCGTCATCCCTTGCCCATTGCTCCAAAGCGTCAACTAACATACGCCCCAAACCCTGCCCCTGAAACTCCGGCAAAACACCCAGAGCGAGAATATTTTTCAGCGGCGGCGAATATGTGCAGTCATAATCACTGCCATGAATATACCCAACCGTAATACCGCCAAAATCAACAACAAAGACTTTATCGTTGGGTTTCCTTAAAATTTCAGACAGTCTTTCGGCTGTCTTTTCTTTGCTAAAGTCATACCCGAACGCGCCAAGGTTCACTTTTTGTATAGCGGCATAATCATTTTCCGTTGCGGCGCGTACAAAGGCTTCACTTCTTCTCATTTTCAAGTCTCCCTGCCGCGACCGTCAATCCGATAATAATCCAGAACATAAGCATAACACGCGGATAAAACCATATATGCTCGACAACCCCGATGATAAGCATACCGACTATACTGCCAAACCCCGCCGCGACAATGTACTTTTCGCGCGGGTTATTTTTTATACTTCTTATGCAGAACACGAAAAACGACAGCATTACCCCCACCAACGCGATTGTGCCGTATATGCCCATTTCGGTGAGCGTCTGCATATAGACATTATGCGCGTGGGCGGTTATCGCCCATGTGGGCAGCTCCCATTCCGGGTAGTAGTTGCGGATTGCCATACGGACATTTTCTGTCCCAAGTCCCGTTCCCGACAACCAATAACGCCGTGTAATCGGCATAAGCGTATCACGGACTGTCTCGCGGAACTGTGTTGACGAATCGCCGCCGCGAAACACTGTTAACGCCCTGTCTAAAATCGACGCGGGCAGAATCGGCAGGGCGCAAGCTCCCGCGATAAAAATCGCCGGTATAATCTTAGGGCTTGCCGCTATGAAAAAGATGAGCAGCGCGACCGCCAAAGCTCCCCACCCGGAGCGCATATATGTCAGAAGCATTGCGCCTGCGGGCGGCAGCGCGCAGCAGAAAATCAGAAATTTATGCCTTGCCGTCTTAGCCGCAAAGAACATCGCAAAGTAAAGCGGGATTGTCATTACTAGTATAGAGCCGAAATTATTTGGGTTCTCGAAAAATGAAAACACCCGCCCTCTTATGCCTGTGTTGACGCTCCAATCCAACTGTGAGCTTACGGCGGGTACCCCAACGACCCCCTGATAGCACCCGTAAATACCCGCGACAGTCACCGCGGCGAGCATTAAGCTGATGAAATAATACAGCGTGTTACGGTTGTTTAATGTTTGTATCAATATGACCGCCAGAAAAGCCGTCAAGTAGAACAGCAGAGGTCTCAGCGCGAGGTCGGGCGAGCGGACATAACTGTATATTACCGCCACCCCGAAGGCACACGCAAAAAAACTAACACGGCGGATTCCGAATTTTTGGTAATGCCCCGCCAGTACGCAAACCAAAAACCCAATCATCAGCACCGCCATCATCATAAGGCTGTACATATTGTTAAACATCCTGTGCGGCACGCAATAAAGCGCACCCGCGCACAAGCCGAACAGCAATGTAAAATATTTAGGCGTGACGGCGGATAATAGTACGCTCTCGTCAAAGTGCTTGAGCGCGGCTTGCCTGATAATGCGCGTTAGCACAAACGGCATATTCAGCACGGCACAGAAAAACCTGTGTATGACAGATTGCGTCCACAGTTCACGCACACGCGAAAACACGCGCGTGTTCAGTATCCGACTGGACTGAAAATCTTCTTTTAATCGTCCGCCAATCGCGCTCTCACGCGATTTTACACTGAAAAAGTCAAGAATACGCAGATACAGGCGAACGAAAAAGCTCCCGTTAATTATCTTCAATTCTCTCTAACTCCAAAATCCGCAGATAGAACAGCGAATCATCGATTATTATCTCATACTGTTTATTACAGAGGAATTGCAAGCCGTTAATCGTAATGCCGCCGCTTGACGCAAACACGGCTTCGCCCTCGATTGTGACCTTCAGATAACTGTAAAGCGGGCGCGGACTTAGTGTTATGTTGCCTTCGCTGTCCTGCGCGTATGCGCGGCTCGGGCCGCTTTCTATGTTTGTTACCTTACCCAAAAACGCTTGAACCGTCCGTTCGGTTACTTTACTGCCGATTTTGACTTTGCCGTTCCCGAACGCATCGTCAGCGATATCCATTTGGTCAAGAACCATGACATATTTTGTCCTTGTAGGGGGGTCTATCGTGCCTCCCGACCTGAAATACCTGTAACCGCCGTATGCCGCGATGGCAAGCACCGCAACAATAATCACGCAGTCTATGACGTTTAACCTGAATTTCTTCTTTTCCACTGAATTACCTCCGATATACTTCCATAGTTTTTTTATACATAGTTTCAACGCTGAACTCTCCGTTTACCGCTTCCAACGAGGCTTGTCCGTATTTGCCGCGCGCTTCCGCGTTCGCAAGCATATCAGCCATAGCGTCCGCAAGCACCTTGGGTTCATTATACGGCACTAATACTCCGCACCCCGCACCTAAAATAATCTCGGGATTCCCTCCGACATCGGTAGCAATCACGGGCAGACCGGATGCCATCGCCTCAAGTATGCTTATACTGAGAGCCTCGGACTCAGACGCGCTTATAAAAACATCAGCCGCCGCAAGCATCGGCTTGACATCCTCGCAAAACCCGGTAAATATCACTTTCTCCCATATTCCCAAGCGTTCGGCAAGCAATATCATGTCTCCGAACAAATTGCCGTCTCCCGCAATAACAAGCCGAAACGGCTTGTCCTTTATCAGCGCGGCAGCTCTCAGCAGGAACTCATGCCCTTTACCCTCAACAACACGCGCGACATATATAAAAGTCAGCGGCTCGTTCTTGCCGCGCCGCTCGCAAGCCCAAAGCCGCGCATCTATACCGTTGTGTATGACCTCGATAATCCGCTCCGGAAATCCGCTCTTTACCAAGAGTTTCTTTCCCGCCTCGCAAACCGCGATAACGCGGTGCTGGAGCGGTGAGAAAAATCGGTTCATCAGCCGTGTTATGAAGCCGTTTTTCATCAGTATGTGGTTTGTATATACCACGCGCGTTTTTGAATAAAACAGCCTTGACATCAGCGCGATATAGTTCTCGCGCAGAAAATGTGTATGGATTATGTCAACATTATTGTCACGGCAAAACTTAGCAAGCCGCCGTGCCGCCCCAAAATCGAAGCGGCTTTTCATCGCAATCTTAACGCTCGGCACGTCCGCGTCCGTCATGCGCTGTGCCAGAAGACCGCCCTCATTGTACGCGAAAAAGGGCGTTATGTCAAGCCCTGCCGCCAGCGCGTAGACATACCGCTCCGTTCCTCCTTTTCCCGCGTGGTTAATGAGATATAAAACTTTGATAATTACCGCTCCTCAAATCCGTATACCCTATTATACTCTTTGTTTTCATCTTTTGCAACCGCGCTTTTATTTGACAGCAAAAGCTGTGTTATAGGATAGAGGTCTATCCAAATCTGGTTGTTCCCCTCTTTTTGCGATTCGTCAAAAATGAGCTGCAGCCCCAAGTGCAAATGCGTCTGTGAAATATTGTTCGTATTCTCCGTTCTGCTGTACCCCGTCCGCCCCATATAGCCGATGACATCTCCCGCTTTGACCTCCGCGCCTATCTTAACGCTCTCATGGAACGGGCGGTTTTTCCGCAGATGCGCGTAATAGTAGTAGCGTTTTGTGTCGTAACTGCGGATACCGATTCTCCACCCGCCGTACTGATTCCATCCCAATTCCTCAACAACGCCGGACTCAATGGCGATTATAGGCGTGCCGACACTGCCCATCAGGTCGTGTCCTAAGTGTTTGCGCTTGTACCCATAAGAACGCCCCGCCCCGAAGTCGTCATAATCGCTGTAATAATACCCTTTCGCTACCGGGGAGAACGCTTTCAGCCCGTACCGCTCGCGCCACTCTTTTTCGCCGTCCTCAAGGGGAACTTCCACACGGTATGTGCCGACAAAACCCGCCAGCACCGCCGAATACGCCTCATGATAATAACCGTAATATTTCATGTCGGCGGTCAATTCCTCAACCGTCTGACCGCCGTTTAGTTTTTTAACCAATGCCGTTAAGTCGCTCTCTTTATAGCGCGAAAACTCTCCGCCGTATTTCGCGCCCAGATACGCAAGCAACTCTATCCAATCCAACTTCACGCAGTCGGACGGCAATTCCGCCGCGCCGGGATTTTCGGCGTGGGATTTAACATCTAATTCAAGCGTCTTTTTCAACACACTGTAAGTGGGCGTAAAGTCAACCCATTTTATATACGAACCCGATGCCGCCGCGCTTACATCGCTGTACACCATGCCGACATCATGCTCGCCGCACTCGTCCCTATCACTTGATAGCATTAGAATTACAGTCGTTATGGCGGCAACGGCAAGAAACGCCGCCAACAAGTTTTTACCTTTTATCACTTTTACAAGCATAGAACCGCTCACCTCTTTGTCCATTCTATGCAGAAGCTATCTATTGACAGCACATTAAATATAATATATATTATTAGTGTAATGTAATATCAGCCGGGAGGTATTTTACTATGATAACACGTTCGTCCGGCATTGTCCTGCATATTTCTTCACTGCCTAATCCATACGGTATAGGTACATTTGGTGACAGTGCCTATGCTTTTATTGACTTCTTGAGGCAGGCGGGTCAAAGATACTGGCAGATACTTCCGCTCGTACCCACCGGGTTCGGCGACTCGCCGTACCAATCCTGTTCCGCTTCGGCAATTAACCCATACTTCATAGAACTTGACTATCTGCGCCGTGACGGATTACTAGAGTTTGACAATTTCGCGTATGTCAACTACGGGCAGGACTTGGACAGAGTGGATTACGGCACACTCTATGCCTCGCGTTATCATGTACTGCGGATGGCGTATGAGAACTCGCGCGATAAAATGCCGGAAGATTTGGAAGCCTTCAAGCGGGAAAACGCCGATTGGCTGCCTGATTACGCGCTCTTCATGGCGATAAAATCCCATTTCGGCATGGTTGCGCTGTCGGAATGGCCCGACGCGGATATCCGCGCCCGAAAACCCGAGGCTCTGAGAAAATACGCCCAAATGCTTTCCGATGATGTCGCGTTTCAGATTTTCATGCAGTACAAAGCGTTTAAGCAGTGGGGAAGACTGCGGAACTACGCCGCTGAAAACGGAGTTAGGATAATCGGCGATATGCCGATTTACTGCGCCGAGGATTCCGCCGAGGTTTGGGCGCAGCCCGAGCTGTTCAAACTTGAAAAAGACGGCACGCCCAAGGTCGTGGCGGGCGTTCCGCCGGATTTATATTCCTCAACGGGTCAGCTCTGGGGCAACCCGATATATGACTGGGATTATCACAAGAAAACAGGGTATAAGTGGTGGATTGACCGTTTTAGGCACGCGACAAAATTCTATGATGTTTTACGTATCGACCACTTCCGTGGCTTAGAGTCTTATTGGGAAATACCCTACGGTGAAAAAACAGCCATGAACGGCGAATGGATAAAAGGACCCGCTATGGACTTTATCAACACCGTGTTCTCCGCCGTCACCGATATTGATATTATAGCGGAGGATTTAGGCGAGTTGTCGGAAGATGTTACCATCTTTCTCAAAAAAACCGGCTTCCCCGGAATGAGACTGCTCGTTGACGCTTTCGACCCTTATTCTGAGAGCAGCTTTCTACCCCACAATATAGATAAAAACTGTGTGGCGTATACCTCAACTCATGATTCGCCGACATTCATCGACTTCTTCTATAATATAGCCGACCACACGAAACAAGACTATGCCGCTGATTATCTGCGCCTTAACAATGGCGAAGGATACAACTGGGGCGCGGTCAAAGCCATTTGGGGCAGTCCGTCTGTTCTGGCAATGGCTCCGATGGCAGACATACTCGGACTGGGCGCGGACGCGAGATTCAATATCCCGGCGACCCTCGGCGGCAATAACTGGCAATGGAGAGTTAGGGTTGACGCATTTAACGCAAGCGTTGCAAACATTTTGAACCATATAACAAAGGTATATTGGAGATAACGAAAAAAACCGCCTCCGGCGGTTTTTTAGATAAAAACACGGCGCACCGGGGCGTTGCGCCCTACATATACTGAAAGATACGTTGTACCGCATGATGGCGGGGGAAGAAAAATCCTAGGAAATGCAAAAATAATTATTAGTGGGTGTTAAAATGAGTGGTTCGATAATGCAAACTGAAATAGAAACCGGCTTAACTTCATTAGGTGTGAAACCGGGAATGATGATTGAAGTCCATTGTTCTCTCAGCAGTTTTGGTTATGTCGATGGGGGAGCCTTAACAATAATAAACTCATTGAAAAATATTGTCGGTAAAGACGGAGCTATTGTTATGCCGTCATTTAAGGATTCGCCTAATCTTCCACTTAATGAAAATGATAAAAAATTAGGCATAACTCTAAAAATCAAACTCTTAAAAGGGGACGAAGAAAAATCCGGTATGGGAATCGTTTCTGATATGTTCAGAAAGATGCCGGATGTTATTACGGGTAAAGGTCAGTTCCGCGTTTCGGCTTGGGGCAAGGATGCGGAAAAACACGCCGCTGATTGGTTTAATCACTTGATAGATTCCGATGGATATGCCTTATTATTAGGTGTTGATATTTATAAAATGTCATCCATGCACTATGTAGAGGATAATTTGCCGATGGAAATAAAAAATTTATTCAAACCATCGGAAGAAGCCCGGAAAATATATCCCGAATCAGAATGGTTTATAGAATCGTGGTCGCCAGTTGCAAAACCTTGGTATGTTATTCAAAACAGAGCATATGAAAAAGGATATATTAAAGATATATTTATCGGCAACGCAAAATGTATGTTGGTTCAAATAAAAAATACTATTGAACTTTATAGACAAGCCTTACGGGACAATCCATTTGAATTATATGGGTTAAAGTAATGAAAAACTATATTAAAAAGGCAGGTGAACCCCATGCGTGGGGTAATCTACGCACGATACAGCAGTAAAAATATGACCGGGAAAAATAGTTCTTGCATTGCCCCCGGTATTGGTATATACTTGTATAAGTGAAAGAATACATTTTAATAATTATGGAAATAATTTACTATTGAAGACTGCACAAATATATAAGGTTGGTGTTTCATGTCAGTTCTTACTCGTGATATAGGTCTGGATTTGGGGACAGCCTCAATTCTGGTATTCGTAAAAGGAAAAGGAATCGTTCTGCGCGAGCCATCGGTTGTCGCGGTGGAAAAAAATTCCGGAAAACTTCTTAAAGTCGGCACGGACGCTCAAAAGATGCTCGGGCGCACGCCCGGGAATATTGTCGCCATGCGCCCTCTCCGCGAGGGTGTCATATCTGATTATGATATGACAGAGCGTATGATAAAGGAGTTTTTGAAAAAAGTCGCGGGGTTCAGTCCGTTCAAGCCCCGGCTTGTTATATGTGTGCCATCGGGCATTACCGAAGTCGAGGAACGCGCGGTCATTGATGCCGGGACGCAGGCGGGAGCGCGCCGTGTTTATCTGATTGAAGAGCCTGTTGCGGCGGCTATCGGAGCGGGTATTGACATAACAAAACCGGTGGGGCATATGATAGTTGACGTTGGGGGCGGCACAACGGATGTCGCGGTCATATCGCTGTCCGGCATTGTTGAATCGCAGTCTATAAAGATTGCCGGCGACCAGTTTGACGAGTCTATCATTAAATATCTGCGCCGTAAGCACAATGTGCTTGTCGGCGAACGCACGGCGGAGGAATTGAAAATCAGTATCGGATGCGTTTATCCGCGCCTTGAGGAAAAAGTCGTTGAGGTAAAGGGACGCTGCCTGATGACAGGGCTTCCCAAGATATTTGAGGTTACGAGCGGCGAGATGATAGAGGCGTTTGAAGAGGTTTCGTCCCGTATTGTTGAGTGCATACACGGCGTTCTTGAGCGCACACCGCCCGAGCTTGTGGCGGATATTTCCACCAACGGCATCGTTATGACCGGGGGCGGCAGCCTTGTATGGGGTTTTGACAAACTTATCGAGTCGAAAACAGGCATTGAGACGCACGTTGCCGATGAGGCCGTATCCTGCGTTGCCTACGGAACGGGCAAGAGCCTTGACTGGGTCAACGAAATGCAGGACGGCACAATAAATATCTCTCGCAGAAAACAAATGCAGGTTTAATACTGATTAAGGGGGTAAAGCTGTGACTGCCGTAAAACAAAAGATACCCGTTATTATCGCGGGGCAGGATTTCTCTCTCATTTCGACTGAAACAGAGGCGCATATCAATCGCACGGCGACACTGGTAGATGATGAAATCCGTTCCGTGCAGGAATCATCGCCGGCACTGTCAAAGCAGGCCGCGTCGATTCTTGCGGCCGTCAACCTTGCCGACCGCGTGATACGCGCCGAGGAGACTGCCGAGAGCCTTAGAAAACAACTGAAAGACTACATAGAAGAAGTTGCGAAAGCAAAAAACGATCTCGCGGACACGCGCCGTGAACTTAACAAGCTGAAAAAAGAAAAATGAGCCGCTATTTACTCTCCTTGGCACAGAATATGGCGGGCGTTACTGCGGCACACAAAAGCGGAGCGGACGCTGTTTGCTTTTCTATGCCCAAGTTGGACGGAGCGGCATTTGTGCATGAGGCGATTGCTTTTTGTCTGCCGCGCGGCATAGCGTCATTTCTTTATATTGACTCACGACCCACCGACAAGGAGCTTGGCGTGTGGGCATCTTGTTTTTCAAATCTTGGTGCTGCCGGACTTAGCGGAGTGCTTGTCCGTGACCCCGGTTTATTACGCGCCGCGAGACAGGTTCTACCCGAATGTCAAGCGCATATATCTCCGAACGCCGGAGTAAACACCCTTGCCGCCGCGAAATATTGGCACGCTCTTGGCGCATCGCATATCTGGCTTCCTCCGTTTCTCTCGAGGGAGAGAACGGCATATATTTTACGCAATTCACCTGTTCCGTGCGGGGTAATTGCCGAAGGGCGGATGTGCTTCGGGCTTTCAGAGCATTGCGCCCTGACTGCAGGCAGCCGGGGCGAATGCAAATGCGAATGCCTCCGGCACTATGGAATCAGCGAGAAACCCACCGAGCCGATACTTGAGCAAAAATCGCATAGCCTGAAACAGCAGTGGGACGATTTGGTATTGATGGGCGCGGAATCCTTCGGCGTTTTCGATATTAACGCAACGCCGGAGTGGATAGGCGATAAGACCGCCGAATGGCGTAAAATTATCGACAACGGTATTGCTGTCGAACGCGGCGTTGAGGTGCGTTTTTCGTGCTTGATACGCTACGGTGAACCGTTGAGAGTTGCTGTTCAGGACAGTGACGGTAATATTGTACGGGTTAAGGGACAGCGTCCGACCCGTTCCAATGAGGGACTGCCCGAGGCCGCCGTTAATACGCAGTTTTATAAGCTGAACGCTACTTTTTACAAATGCGCGGGCGCAAGGACGCATATTGATAACGGCTTGACCGTGCCGATGAATATCATCGCGGACTTGCGGAACACCGCTCTCGGGAAGCTGACCGAACTGCGCTCTAAGCCCCCAAAAGGCACAGCGGGCGCGTTTCACGCGGGCGCGAAGTATTTGAACAGGACAGAACCGCCCGTTATAACCGTATGGGCGCGGCATATATCACAGCTTTCCAAAAAATTGTCGGACTTAAAGCCCGCGCTTATTTATGTGCCGCTGATGGAACTGGAAAATGAAAGTGAACGGCTTTTGAGTTTTTTTGAAGCGGGAATACCTGTCTGTGCTTGGCTGCCGCGAGGTCTGGGTGACGATGAACGCTCCGCGCTCCACGCGGCTCTCGGAACAGCCAACTCGATGGGGATAAAAAGTATTGCCGTGCCGTGCATGGGTTACGCGGATGTTTTACAGAGGACGGGCTTTGAGGTACGCGCGGACATTGGCGTTACAAACTCGCAGACATTAAAGGAGTATAAGCGTTTCGGTATAAAATCCGTTTTGCTGTCGCCGGAGCTTACGCTCGGCGCGGTTAGGGATTTGTCGCACGTAACGGACACAGAATTGCAGGTCTATGGGCGGATACCGATTGCTTTCTGCGAGAACTGCTTAATGAAAACACCCAAAGGGGTGTGCGCCTGTGACAACGTGAATGAACTTGTCGATATGCAGGGTGCGCGCGCGCCCATGCTACGCGAGTATAAGCACCGCACGGGAATATACAGCGCGAATAAAATTTTCTGGGGCGATAGGGTGAGGGAGTTTGACAATCTGGGGTTATGGGGAATAAGGCTTGCGTTTGTGACAGAAAACGCCAGAGAGTGCGTTACCGTTACCGAAAGATATATGGGGATTGGGAATTATGAGCCGGGAGAATTTACCAGAGGAATACTGGACGGGGTTTAATGATGGAAATACCTTACATAAAATTAAAAGATAACGCGAGAGTACCGGAGAGGGCAACGGAGGGTTCAGCCGGATATGACTTATGCGCCTGTGAGGATACCGCGCTGCCGCCGCGCGGACGAGCGATGATACCCACGGGCATAGCCGCCGCGCTGCCTAATGGATATGTCGGATTGATATTCGGGCGCAGCGGTCTGGGCGTGAAACATGGGGTAACTATGGCGAACGGCGTTGGAGTTATTGACAGCGATTATCGCGGGGAACTTAATGTCGCGCTTGTAAATCACTCCGACATAACATATAATATAAAAAGCGGCGACAGAGTCGCCCAGTTGTTGATTATGCCTGTCGCGTCCGTACAGTTCATTCCGGCGGAATCGCTGGAAGGCACGGAACGCGGCGAGAGCGGCTTTGGGTCAACGGGACGGTAGATAACATGAACAACTATATATTCGCGGCGGCGTTTGACGCGTCGCTCTTAGAAATGGCACTTTCCACGACCGCTATGCGGGAATCATTTAATATACATCATTCTTTCGGCGAGGATGAACACCTTGCGGGCGTTCTCCGCCGCGCGGCGCACAGTGCGCTTGAAAAGCCAGTCAGACCGCTTGACAGCGATACTTCCGGCGGTCTTGTGCGTCACGCCTGTGCCGGAGGTATTGTACTGCTGAAAAACAAAGAGAACGTTTTGCCGTTCAGCGATCCGAGCATAAGAACAGTTGCCGTTATAGGACCTTGCGCCGAAGACGGCATATACAGGGACGTAATGAAGATCGCGCCCCCTTATGTACAGGTAATAAACGCCGCGGGCTGTCCTCCCGGCGATGAGTTCAGCGATGAACTGCTCGCCGCGGCTCTGTACGCCGCTGTCCGCGCCGATGCGGTTATATTGTGTCTGGGAGCGGCAAACGATGACGGAACACGGCTTCCCGCGCCGCAGCTCGCTCTGCTCGAAGCTGTAACTATGCTTGGGAAACCCGTGGCGGCGGCTGTGTTCGGTACATTTCCCCACGCCCTTGAATCAATCCACGACAAAGCAGACGCGGTCGTCATGGCGTGGGAGTATACGCGCTGTCACGGCGCGGCATTGGTGCATATTCTGTTCGGACAAGTCAATCCCTCCGGACGGCTGCCGATTACTATCCCGCGCTCGGGCGAGGAGATTTCTCCGTATCAGTTTGCCGGAGCGGAACCGCTGTACCCGTTTGGATACGGCTTGAGTTATTCGCGTTTCGCATATAGCAGAATCCGTGCATTGCGCCCGAAATTTGCCGTTGGCGAACACGCTTCCGTTGAGTGTTCCATTGAAAACACTGGCATTCTGCCGGGACACGAGACGGCGCAAATATATCTGCGTCAAGAGGGCAATGCCGCCGGAAGGTGGCAGTTATGCGGGTTCAAGAGGGTATTTCTGCATAACGGAGAGAGCAAGACGGCTTCGTTTGATTTGCCAACGCTTGAAATACCATCGCGTTATACTGTGTTCATCGGCGGACACCAACCCGACGCGAGAAGCGTCTGGTTGACGGAAACACCGGTCTTGTCAACATTTATAGAGGTTGTAGGGACGAATGAGAGTTAATCATTGGAGGGATAATGAAAATATTTCTGTATCGTGTGTTCTGCGGGTCTTTCCTAACGCTTTGCGCTTTAGCCCCCGGCTTCAGCGGCAGTGTAATGGCAATTATTTTGGGAGTATACCGGGATTTACTGCACGTAATTTCCAATCCCTTCAAAAACTTTAAGAAAAATCTAAAATTTATTTTCCCTATGTGTATAGGTGCGGTTATATGCGCGGTTTTGTTTGTGTTCTCGTTCAAGTTTCTGTTCGATACTTACGAAAAAGCGATATATTTACTCTTTGCGGGTCTGATTGCCGGAAATTTGCCGATAATATACAGTGAAATTAAAAAATGCGGGTTTCAGAGACGTTACTTGCTCGGGGGAACAGCCGCGTTTGCCGTTGCTCTGACATTTGGTGTTTTGGCGGCGGGAGTGTCCGCTTCGGGAGAGTTTGCTATTAGTCTTCCCATGATGGCATTAGGAGGAGTTGTAACGGGTGTTGCCCTGTTAGCTCCCGGGATGAGTGTGGCAACGATTTTAATTTATATGGGCATATACAGTCAGCTGATAACAATGGCCGACTCGCTGCTGAGGATGGATTCCGCTTATCTGTTTCCTTTCGGGCTGTTTCTTGCTTGTGCGCTCGCGGGGGTTATATTCACTTCCAAGGGTGTTAAAACCCTTTTTGAACGTTTCCCGGGGTTTACTAACTCGATGGTATTCGGTTTTATGGCGGGATCTATGCTTGGCGTTATCACGTTGAGCCTGCGCCTTGAAAGCTACAATTTCAACTGGTTTATCGGGGGTTTTATGCTCTTTGCGGGAGTGGTCGTCTCTCTTTTGCTCGTTATGCTCGGGAAAGTAATAAACAGGTAGGGGCGGTCATTGGCCGCCCGCAGACAACCGATGGCGACCAATCGCGGGCGGACTATCGCGGGCGGACGAACGGCCGCCCCTACGCATTCACACAATACAGATTCTGTTCATATGCTGTCGAGGGGTGGTATCCTTGACAACAGCTATACTCGACTCTCTAATCGCGTATTTCGCGGCACTTGGGTTGTTTGCCGTTCTGTGGACGGTATGCGGCCGAATTTTAGGTTATTGGCGGTGGTTCGTTGACAGAAGAAGTAACGGGAGTGCTGACAGGAACGGTTGACAGCGTTGTTTATACAAAAGACGCGACCGGCTATGCCGTCCTTCGGGTTACAGCGTCGGACGGCGCGGCCGTGACAATGGTCGGCTGCATACCTCAGCCCGTACCCGGCGAAACAATCGAAGCAAGCGGACGCTGGGTCACGCACTCATCGTTCGGCAGACAGTTTGAAGTTACGGGCGTTGAACGTGCGATGCCCGCATCGTCAAACGCTCTTTTGGCTTACCTAAAATCCGGAACTCTCCCCGGTGTGGGCAGTGTGACGGCTAAACTTTTGTTGGACAAGTTCGGTAATGATATATTGGAAATTATTGAAACAGCACCGGAAAAACTGACCGCAATCAAGGGCATATCACGTAAACGCGCACTGGACATCGGGCGCGCTTTCTGCGAGCAGAATACAGTCAGGCGACTCATTGAATTTCTGTCCGCACACAGACTGCCGCCCTATCACGCGTTGAATCTGTTCAAGCGTTATGGGTCGGATGCTATGGCGCGTCTGAAAGAGAACCCGTACTTGCTCGTCTCGTTCGATCTCACGTTTGAGATGGCGGACACTCTGGCTCACAATCTTGGGCTTCAGCCCGACAGTTTCATCCGTCAGAAAGCCGGGGTGCTTTATGAGCTTAGTTATAATCTTGATCAGGGGCATTGCTACATCCCGTTCGATAAACTGTGTCTTGTAACGCGCGAGCTATTAAGTCTCGAGGGAACGGACATTGCCGATGCGGTTAACGCGCTGATTGACGATGGATTGATTGTCCTTGAACGTATCGGCAGCAGGGATGCCTGCTACCTCACGGAAATTTACAACGCCGAACGGTTTATTGCGGAACGTGTTTTGGAGCTTGCCTCCAATCCCCCCGAAACGCCGCGAAATCACCTTAAACAAATAGAGGATGCCGAGCGCAATCTCGGTCTCACGCTTGAAAAACGGCAGCGTCAGGCCGTCAGCGTTGCCGCGAAATCGAACTTGTTCGTGTTGACAGGCGGTCCGGGTACGGGAAAGACAACGACCGTCCGCGCCATAGTTGAGCTGTTTGAGAATATGGGTATGAAAGTGGGGCTTGCCGCGCCGACCGGAAGAGCCGCGAAGCGCATGAGCGACATCACGGGGCGTGAAGCCGCCACAATTCACCGTATGCTCGGGTTCGCGCCCGATGGAGACTCGGGAGCGTTCGCGTTTTATCACGATTCCGACACACCCCTGCCATACGGCGCGGTGATAGTCGATGAAACCTCAATGGTGGATGTTCCGCTGATG
>WRJE01000016.1 GCA_009782385.1 Oscillospiraceae bacterium
TATCAATATTCTGCACAACCGTTTTGTTAATAACCGCATTAGCGGGATGCAACAGTCCCGATGGAAACGACAATCCCAATACACCGCCCGTTGAGGGAAACACAGTCACGCAGGAAAACCACAGCGGCGAAACCCCCGGCGGCAACGAAACAGACGATGAGCCCGAACCTCTGTGGACACCCGCGCCTATAGAAGTAAAAACCCTGCAAGCAGACCCCACCCAAACAGGCGATTTGATTGTTTATGTAACGCCGAATCATTATATGGTCAGCCCTCTAATAGACCTCTACAAAAGAATGTACCCCAATGTGAATGTAATAAAAGAGGATTATCTTAATGCCGACTGGACTGCATTTTCCGCACAACTAAGCGTGGACATTGCGGCGGGAAAAGGACCGGATGTAATATTTACTGATTCTATGCTAAACACGGATATTTACAAGGTAATCCAAGCGGGCGCGTTCCTTGACCTCGATGAGTTTATAGAACAGGACGAGAGCTTTGATTTCGGCGAATATGTAAAGGAAGTGCTTGACGCTGCTGTATTCAACGGCAAGCGGTATGTAATGCCCTATTCATATACGCCTCCTATTTATATTGCAAATTCGGACAGACTGAATGATATTGGTTTTGATTTGTCAAAAACAAGTGATACCGTTTCATTTTTGAATGAAATTGAGCGGACAATACCTAAAGCACAGAGTAATCCAGACTATTTTTCTACGCTCTGTGGCAGTATATTGGGGATCGAATTACTCAGACTATCAGGGATACAGCTTGTGGATTACGAGACGAATACGGCATTGCCCGATGAAGACGGCTTGAAAAGACTGTTCGATGCTTATAAGCCATACTATCACATCGATTCAGATGCCGACAATATCGGCAGCAGAGTTTCTATGTTCGGCAGCAAAACCAACGGTACTTTTACCAACGGCACAATTATTTTCCCGCCGGCAAATGACCCGGCGGGTTTTACCTACTTCGCCAGTGAAATGAAAGTAAAAGGCGACTATGAGATGATGATGATACCCGATATGGACGGCAAGATTCACGCGACTAGTAATAGAGCGGCAGCCATTAGGGCGGGAAGCCCGAATGCACAGAATGCTTGGAACTTTATCAAAATAATGCTCTCTCATGAAATGCAAGCAAAAAACGGCTTTTCCAGAGGTGTGCCTGTGACTAAAAGCGCGATTGCCGCCCAAGTTGAGGAATGGCGAATTATTTGTGACGGAACGGCGTTCACCGATGCTGTGTTCAAGCAACTGACACCCCGTGAAGCGCAGGATTATATTGATATGGTGACGAAAATTGAATACTGTACGTTTAATTCAACTTTACCACCGACCAGAAATATGTTCATTGAGCATATGACACCGTATTTGAAAGACGAGGTAAGCTACGAAACCGCCTTGACGGGTTTGAAGAATCAGCTAAGGTTGTATGTTAGCGAATAATTTTGTAGGGGCGGATGGCAATCCGCCCGTGGTTAATATTACGCACCATCCAACGTCAACGGGACGATCGTTGGGGGAACGCGGACGACCAAAGGTCGCCCCTACGAAAACGGCGAAAATCCCGTAGGGGCGGCCGTTCGTCCGCCCGTTGTAAATATTACCGCCGATGACAGGGGAAACGGCGGTGCGCCGAGGGCGGCGCACCCTACAGGAAACTGCGGACGACCAAGGGTCGCCCCTACCCGCTTATTAACTGCGTCCACAAATCGGCGTACAGTTTGCGCGTCTTTTCGCTCAAATTCATGAACTCTTCACAGCGGGCAAGGATATCCGCGCCCGGGTAGGATATGCCATCGTTTTTCACATCATCGTCCAATAATTCAAAGGCGGATATAACAGGCGTTGAGTAGCACGTGACCTCGGCGTTTGCCAAAGCCGCCTTTGTGCTTGTCATGAAATTGATATACTTTTCAGCGTTTTCTTTGTTATCCGCGCCCTTGGGTATGCACATCGCGTCGACAAATTTATTCGTGCCTTCCTTTGGAACGGCGAAAATCAGCGCGGGATTATCCTCGAGCATGGTGAAGTAATCCCCGGCGTAATACGGGCCGAGCAGTGCTTCGCCGCCGCCGAGCTTATCAAATATCTGATCCATCGTATATGCCTGAACCAGAGGTTTCTGCCGTTTAAGAAGCTCAAACGCTTCGTATATCTCGTCCTCATTTTCGGTATTAAGCGAGTAACCCAGATATTTCAGCGCGATACCAAAAGCGTCACGGGAATTGTCGAACATTAGAAGCTGCCCGGAATATTTTACATCGAATAACGCGCCCCAGCTGTCAAGATTTTCGTTTATCTTCCCGCCGTCATAGATAAGCCCGACTATACCCCAAGCATAAGGCACTGAGAATTTGTTTTGGGGATCATAGCCCGGGTTTTTCAGTTCGGGTTTTATGTCGGAGAAATTGGGGATATTTGAAAAGTTCAATTCTTCAAGCATATCTTCCTCAATCAGCCGCCCTATCATATAATCGGACGGAATGATAACGTCATAACCCGCGCCGCCGCTTTTAAGATAGGAATACATCATTTCGTTTGTCTCATACTGCTTATAGTTGACTTTAATGCCGAACTCTTTTTCAAACTCCTTGTTCAAATCCGTGTCCATGTATTCGCCCCAGTTGTAGACATTGACGACACCGTTCGGATAGTTCGCGCAGCCGGACAAAGCGGCAAACATTGCCGCCGCAAAAAGTAAAATCAGAACAATCTTTTTCATTTTTAACCCTCCTTGCAGGTTTTGAGGAATGGCGGTAAATCTGTTCATATGTTTATTCGTATTTCCCATATTGACCAAATTTTCCGTGCTTCAATTCATCCTGCAAAATGTCATAATTATATCCCGCGCTTTCACGGTATAACCCTGTATTAAAATCGCAAATTTTCGCAAGGGTTGTCGAATTATAAATAATATTTAGTGCCTGCTCTATAGTTTTATTTTGTTCCTCAACCAATATACCCGCTAAATCGGCGGATAAGCGTTGTATCAAAAATTCCTGCTGTTTGGAATATTCCATTTACTCCACCGCCTTTAGGTATCTAATCGCCTTTTCAGAATGAAAAGAATATTGATTTGTTAAATTTCTATATATTATCTGTTTGACTAACTCATCAATGTTGATATATCCGCTTCTAAATAAGTCAAAAGTCTCCACCAAATCATCGTTGGCAACCGCGCCGACAACTATATCATATTTGTTATCGCCATTATATAATTTATCTTCAAAATCTTTGAAATTTCTATCGCGGTTATTCATTACAAATAACGCCCATTCCTTGGAGTGATTATCAAACTTTAGGACATTCAAATTATCATCGCCGACAAAATCATCATTTAGTTCAAATGTGCTTATACACGCCGTGCCGCCAAATCGATCCGCAACTCTGTCAGCCATTCTCTCCGCTTGCTCTTTTATCTCGGTTAAATAGAACCCTCGCCCAAAATCTTTATACGGACGCGCTTTCGATAAATCTATATTCGGTATTTTTGTGTTTGACCCATGATAGAGTATCATATCAAGCCTCCGTTCTTACTGCATATCGCCCGTATATCACCAATGGTGTCATCTATGCTTAGTGTATGTTCGATTTCGTAATGTTTTATAATGAATTGCAGACCGCCAAAGTTTTCAATATATCTGTAGCTTTCAATATATGATAAGTCAAATTCTTTTGAAAATGTCTTAACACACAGAACAACATATGAAATTATTTTTTGTGGTTGAGCAGATGTATTAATTCCCATAACAATTATAACCTCCTCATTGTTTCTGCTTCTGTTTTTTCTGGTCTCTGTGCTGCGCCACGTTTATTACTATCAGCAACAACAATACCGTTGTGAACAGCAATGTGGAAATAGCGTTGATTTCGGGGCTGACGCGCTTGCGCGTCATGGCGAATATCGTCATCGGCAGCGTCTGAACAGACGAACCCGCCGTAAAGTAGCTTATGACAAAGTCGTCTATACTCAGCGTAAACGCCATCAACGCGCCGCTTACAACGCCCGGCATTATCTCCGGCAGAATCACTTTCCAAAACGCTCTGATGGGCGTTGCTCCAAGGTCTAAAGCCGCTTCAAACAGATGCTTGTTCAGCCCTCGCAGTTTGGGCATGACGGACAGTATCACATACGGAACGTTAAAGGTTATGTGCGCGAGCAGAAGCGTAAAGAACCCCAGTTCAATATTGGTAACCGAGCGGATAAACACAAACAGCAGCATCAGCGACACTCCGGTTATAATGTCGGGGTTGACGGCGGGGATATTGTTTACCGTGAGGAAAAACTGTCGTGTGCCGCGCCTCATGCGGCTGAATCCGATTGCCGCCGCCGTACCTAAAACCGTGGCTATTGCCGCCGCGAGCAGTGATACGAGGATTGTCGTATAAAGCGAACTCATTATCAGCTCGTTACGGAACAACGCCGAATACCATTCGAGCGTAAAGCCCGTCCAAACCGTGCGGCTCTTGCTTGAGTTAAACGAGAACACAATCATTATAACAATCGGCAGATAGAGAAAAACAGCGATTGCAATCATCAGCAGGCGACCGGTAAAGTATTTCTGTCTCACATCATCACCGCGCTTTCCTCGCCGTCTCCGAACCTGTTCATAATCGTCATCGAAGCCAACACCATTACCATCATGACGAGCGAAATCGCCGAGCCGAGATACGGATTATAGGCGTTCCCGGTGAACTGCATCTCAATCAAGTCGCCAAGCATCATGGTCTTGCCGCCGCCAAGCAGTTTAGAGATTACAAACGTTGATACACTTGGTACAAACACCATCGTCACTCCGGACAAAACGCCGGGGAGTGTCAGCGGCAATATAACACGCGCGAACGCTTTTACCGAGTCCGCTCCCAAATCACTTGCCGCCTCGAGTAAATGTTTATCCATCTTGTGCAGCACGGTGTGTATCGGCAGTATCATAAACGGCAGATAGTTATATACCATGCCCAGCAAAACCGCCCCGTCCGTGTTTATTATTGCCACGGGCGGCAGTTTTAACGCGCCGAGCAGTTGATTCAGAAAGCCGTTGTTTTCTAAAATTGACATCCAAGCGTATGTGCGGAGCAGAAAGTTCATCCACATCGGAAGCATTAAAAGCATTAGCGCGGCAGACGCGACAATGGGTTTTTCGCGTGACATCACAAGTGCGGCGGGGTACCCGATTATCAGGCATATGACTGTCGAGAGGAACGCAAGCCATATTGAACGCGCGAAAACGGGGGCGTATTTTGTCATCTCAGAGAAGTTTTCAAATGTAAATCCGCCGTCCGCGCTAGTGAACGAGAAGCCCAGAACAAGCACCATCGGCACAACGACAAATACCGCCATCCATCCCACATAGGGGAATGAAACACGCCGTCTCATTCCGAAGTCTCCCGGCGCATGATATGTATGTCAAAAGGCTTTACAGACAGACCGACTTTCGCGCCGACAGGTTGGCTGAGAGTTGAGTGTACCATCCATCCAAATCCCTCGGCATCAATCATCATCTCATAATGCACGCCTTTGAACGTGACCGAGCGCACAATGCCGCTCATCTGTCCGCCGTCTTCGGTGACTATAAAATCCTCCGGGCGTATGACGACATCGACGTTTTCATCCTTACCGAACCCGGTGTCAACGCATTCAAAACGCTTTCCGGCGAACGTTACGTCACGGTCGGCGTTCATAATGCCGCCTATAATGTTCGATTCGCCGATGAAATCGGCAACGAAAGCGTTTTGAGGTTCGTTGTAAATATCCTGCGGTGTTCCCACTTGCTGAATAACGCCGTTGTTCATGACGACAACCGTATCGCTCATTGTCAAGGCCTCTTCCTGATCGTGCGTTACATATATAAACGTTATGCCGACCTGCTGTTGAATCGCTTTGAGTTCTATTTGCATCTCCTTGCGGAGTTTTAAGTCAAGCGCACCTAAAGGCTCGTCAAGCAGCAGCACTTGCGGGCGGTTAACAATCGCTCGCGCTATGGCAACGCGCTGCTGCTGTCCGCCTGAGAGCTGGTGTACGCGGCGTTTTTCATATCCGCGCAAACCGACAAGAGCCAACGACTCGAGAACGCGGGTTTTAATCTCATCCTCGCGCACTTTGGCTATACGCAGTCCAAAAGCTATATTCTCAAAAACATTCAAATGGGGAAAAAGCGCGTATTTCTGAAACACTGTATTGACCCTCCGCTTGTGCGGAGGGACATTGTTTATCCTTACGCCGTCAAAGAAAACGTCTCCCGAGGTCGGGGTTTCAAATCCCCCGATTATTCTCAGTGTTGTCGTCTTCCCGCAGCCGCTTGGGCCGAGCAGAGTAAGAAACTCTTGGTTTTTTATAGTAAGGTTGATTTTATCAAGAATAACATCATCGTCAAACACCATAACACAGTCTATAAGACGAATGAGGTCTTTGGACATTTATCATCCCCCGTTTCATGTCGGTTTTTCAATGGTACGAGGTATAATATACATTATAATGAAAGAAGTGTCAATACAAATTTTAACGAGAATTTTTCTAGGTAAATTTTCTGTTCAAAACTCACTTCAGCCCTATCTGTCTCGTCATGACATCCGCGTTTGAAGCGTGGCTTAGAGCTACATCCGCTGTAATCATACCTTCCTTGTATAACTTTAATATACACGCGTCCATGCTCACCATGCCCTCGTTTGCCGAAGTCTGTATAACCGCGTCGATTTGGTGTGTTTTTGATTCGCGTATGAGATTGCGTATCGCGCTGTTTAAGTGCATAATTTCAAAAACAAGCGAAAGCCCGCCTTTTACGTTGGGCAATAACTGCTGTGATACAACCGAATGCAGAAGCATTGAGAGCTGTACCCGTATTTGCTGCTGCTGACCGGACGGGAAAACGTCTATGATACGGTCTATTGTATTCACCGCGCCGACCGTGTGCAATGTCGAGATAACAAGGTGTCCGGTTTCAGCTGCGGTCATGGCGGTTTTAATTGTCTCGTGGTCGCGCATTTCGCCCAAGAGTATAATATCGGGTGCTTGCCGCAGGCAAGCGCGGAGCGCGGATATATACGAATCGGTGTCCGTGGATATTTCACGCTGACTGACAAGGCTCTTTATGTCCCTGTGCAGGTACTCGATAGGGTCTTCGAGCGTGATTATATGACAGTTGCGGTCTTTGTTAATTGCGTCTATGATACACGCGAGCGTTGTGGTTTTGCCGCTTCCCGCCGAACCCGTAACCAGTACAAGCCCGTGGTTTTGCGATGCTGTTTTCATTACCTCTTCGGGAATATTTAAGTCTTTGTAATCCGGTATGCCGAACAGGACGACCCTTATTATAGCCGCCATCGTGCCGCGCTGTCTGTACGCGCAGACCCTAAAACGCGCCAAATCCCTTATTGATACGGGAAAGTCATCGTCTCCGGAATCTTTATAGTGATTAATCGGTCGCCGCGCCAGCTCATATAAGCCGCTGACATATTCGTCCGCTTCGCTTGGCGTTGTTATATTCTCGCTCTGCGGTACGATAACCCCGTCAATCTTAAAACACACGCGGCGGCCTGCCCCGATAAATATGTCGGAAGCCTTTTTTTCCACCGCCAAGGTAAGCCAATCATAAACTCCGTTCATTTGTCACCTAATTCCCATCCCATACAGGCAGATTGTCGTCAAAGATGAATCCGAAATCGCCGCCGTCTTCATCTCCGATGTCCCGCATCCGCCAGCTGAGTATGTTATAATAATCTGGATAAACCTCAAGTTTGACATGAAGCTCTTTCCTGTCGTTCATCCCGCAATTAAACTGGACTATTTGCGCCCATGTGTCAAAGTCAAGATAGCTCTCAATCTCCGCGCCCATAACGCTTTCGGGAATATCATCCGTGTTAAGCATTATCTCGGCGGTTATCATTTCGGCTATGGCATCCGCATCGTAATATTGCTTTACAAGGCGCACTTCGGCATCTGTCATTGCCTTTCCGGCTCTCGCCGATGAGTAGGCGATAATAGAAAACACAGTTAGGCACAATACCGCGAAAATCAACACTATGGACGCGCTGCCCGTTCCCGTTCCGCCGTTATTCACTGCGTCCACCTCCCGCCGCTATATCAAGGGTAATCAATAGCTCGTCATCCTCTGCCCTGCTGACGTTTACCTTGCATTTTTTAACAGTTCCATCATTCTCAAGCTGTGAAAAAACCAAGCTGTACACGGCTTCGCTTTTCGCGGAGGGCTTCCAGTCGCCGTCATAGTGAATTTCGCCGCTTCCGGCGGCTCCGCTCAAAATACTTGTTGTTCTTCCAATATCGCCGCCCGTGAATTTGAACGCTTCCGCCGCGCTCTCGGCTATAAGCAGAGCGTTTGAGGTATCCCTTGTGTTATTGGCGGTCGTGTAAGAGAAGACGAAAACTCTGACGCAAGCCGCCGCGCACAGAGCAAACACCAATATAACTATAAGCTGTTCCAATAAAAACAGAGAGGCTTTTGAACGGCGGTTCATTGAGCAAGCCCCCCTTCCAACGCGATTCCCGAAACGCTTCTCGGCGAAATTATCAGATTCCTCGCGCCTGACGACGCGCGTATAAGCCCGCCCTCCAACAGTTCAAAGCCGAGCGGCTCGCCGGATTCTATAAGTGCAGTACCGTCTTCCGGGGCAAGCCCAAGACCCGCCTCGCTGAACAGTTCATAAATCCATCCGTTATGGCGGTAAATCATCGTTTTGTACTCCGTGCCGCCGTAGTCCGCGCTGATAGAGAGAGCGGATAAGCCGTTAAAATCATCAACGGTGATTTTCCCCTCATTGTCCTCGTTCTTTACTTTAGTCCATATATATGACAGGACTATGTGTTCGTTATAAGCCTCGCTTGATACCTGCGTCATGTTCTTATAAACCCGCGCACTGAGCATCAGCACCAGAAGCACCGATACCGCGAAAACGCAGAAAGTTAACAGCACAAGCACCGTATCAATTTTTTGTCCTTTAACTGATTTCCCCATATAGGCTGTACCCCCGTAACTGAACAGACATTCTGTCTGTTCGGCAAATCAACGATTTCGCAGGTCAATAACGGTTATGTCCGGTAATAGGTTTGACGCGAATATGTCATAATGCACGACATACTTCGTCCTGTCTATATACACGCCGTAGTTATCCTCGATGTACGCTATGCTCTCCGGGTAGCTGCCCTCGACCGTGTAGCATTTTACAGCCGCGCGAAGAATCCCCTCTTCAAGCACACGGATTGACTCGGATCTGACGGACTGTTCCGCTTGGTAAAGCCCGAACAGAACCATTCCCAGAATTACAAGCGTTAACACAAGCGTTCCGATACTGTCCTTCAAAACGCCCAAAGCGGTTTTCTTAAAAATTTCTCTTTTCATAGCCGTTATCCTATGGAGGTCATAATACCCATCAGCGGCATCATAACCGACAGCAGGATTACACCCACTATTGCCGATGTGATTACGACAAGAGTAGGCTCTATTTTGCCGACAACGCGGTCAATTTCGTCTTGCACCCTTATTTCACTGCGCCGCGCTATTTCAGCCATCGCGGAGTCAACCATGCCGCTGCGCCCGCCAAGGGAGAGCATCCTGCTGTCACGCGCGGAGAGTATGCCCGAGTCGCGCATAGCATCGGCGAGAGTGCCGCCCGAACGCAGCATTTCAATACATTTATTGTTTTTCTTGTCCACGGCCTTAGACCCGCCGCTGATAGCCGCCGCCATCGTGACAGCTTCATCGGTATCAAGTCCGCTGGTAACGGCAAGCGTCATTGCCGATGTAAAACGCGATGATGAAATATGCGCGAACACGGATTTGTCCCCGAACATATTACTGAAAGATTTGCTTATGGCTCTGCGTATAGACGGGACAATCCACGCGATAAAAGCGACAACGAAAATCGCGCCGATTATCGCCGCCAAGACCGCGGAAACATTCCCAAGCCATCCGCCGAAGTTTACGAGACTTGCCGCAAGCGGCGACATCTGGCTGCCGAGTTCGGTAAACACATCGTTAAAAATCGGAAGCACTTGAACTATAAGCACTAAAACGACCGCTACCATCAGCACAAGTAATATGGCGGGATACAGTACGGCACTTTTTATGGAGATTGCCAATCTCTCCTGCCTGCTGTAATGCTCGGAGAGTGCTTTCAGCGTTCCCGCCAAGCGGCCTGTTTTTTCCCCGATTTCCACCATGCTAATCATGTAGCGCGGGAAAAACGCCGATTCTTTTAGTGCCGCCGAGAGCGGCTCGCCTTTTTCCAATGTTGCTAAAAGGCTTTGCAGTACGGCTTTCCCGCCTTTGTCTTTCTCATCGTCTTGGAGCATTAGAATCCCATCGCTGAACGCGATTCCGGATTCTAAAAGCATGGACAACTCCATGCACAAGGCGGATAAGTATGAATTTGCTAAATCCCTCTGTCTCATAAGCCCTCCTCAATAAAACACCTAAAATCAATCATGTGCTATATTATAGTACATAATAGTTGTGTTGTCAATCGAATAATTCGGTGGGTACGCACTCCTGTGCGTCCGCCGTGTCCCCGTGGTTTTTTGTGGTTGACAAAGCGAGGGTTATGAGTGTAAAATGGAAACAGGAAAGGGGGTTATATTATGCCATCCAATATGGAAATGCGTACAATGCAGAAAACCGCGTTATATGATTTGCTCAAACTAAAACGTGACAATGAAAAATCGGAGAACAAAGTCGAGGGATTGTTTGAACTTATCAACAAAGCCAAAGCGACCATGGAAGCCGAGGATGTGGCCTATGTTGAGAAGATGATAGCCGAATTGGGATAATTGAGGGGATTTATATAATTGGCGGGACGCTGAGGACAGCGTCCCCTACAGAAACAACCGCATTCCCCGAAAGGGATTGGCGGTTGTTTAAGGTTCTGTTTACTCAAAATACGGGTGTTCATACGGCGCGGGTTCTTTGCCTACATACATACCGTATGCGTCACATATCCAGTATTCGCCGTTTACCTCTACCCGACACCACTGGTGCTTCCATTGGTTCTCGTTGATATGCTCGAACGGTATGTCAAGTATATTCAAGCACAATCCCACAGCGCGGGTCGCTCCGGCACAGGACGCGGCGTTGAGGACAAAGAATCCGTAAACATCGTTATAATGAGGGTCGCTTGTTGTATACCCGTCTGAAAATATTATTACTTCCGTTATCGCCCGTAAGTCCTTATAAATCCCTTGCAGTTGCTCCGCTCTGCTCATTCCGGCATATTTTGAAGCAATGTTTTTGGCTATTGCGTATGCTTGCTCAAATTCTGCCGCAGTCATGCCTTTTTTAAGGGTTTCACTGATTGTCACATTAATAAGGCTAACGACACCGGGCGTTGTTTCCTTGATATTGTTAAACGTCAGTATGCTCTGTTCGCGGGTATACACGCCTTTCGGGTTGAATTTGTTGTTATCACCCTGCATAATTCCGTTTGCCTTGACAAAATTCACGCCGTCAACACACCACGGCGACACATCGCCCATGTCCGCAAACCCCGATGGCGGGATATTGCTCGTATTCATTCCGATAACTTTCCCGACATTCAGTATCATGCCCGCCGCCTGTTCACGGGTGAAGCCGCCGTTGGGGTTGAACTGATTGTTACCTATGCCGGATGTAACTCCAAGCGCGAACGCCGCGAGGATATTTTGGTCGTTTGTGTCGGTAAAAGCGTTAGGGTTGCGGGACACGCCTTTTTCAGCCAGTATTGCGTCTATGTTTTTCCCCGTCCTGTATTCCAACCACTTGACCGCCATGCGGCAGAACTCGGCGCGGGTGATTATGTTGGTGTAATTGTCATACAAGCCATCGGGGACAAAATCCTTTGCTATTGCGGCGGCTATCCCCTCTCTTGCCCAAACGCTTGCAGAGGAAAAATCAAACTGTTCTAAAATAATTTCAATCATGGCAGATTCGGACAGGGTATACAAGCCCGCTTCGTCATCTTCATATTTATCTCTTGCGAAATCCAGCGGATTACCGTCAGTTTCATCAAAGATAATCCCAATCAGAGGATTTTCACCGACAAAAGAGCAATTAGAAAATTCGGCCCCATTAAGATAAGAATAAGGCACTTTATCTCCTGCGTTAAATGTCGCGGAGTGGAGTTTCAAAGTGCCGTCAATTACCGTTGCGGTGCTTTTGTCTCGATTCAGCAAGTAAATATACTGTATTCCTCTGTAAATACTGATGATACCCTCTACATTTGTGACCTGTAGTGTACAGGTATATTTACCGTCATCACTATTCAACTTCAAATCAATGTTAAAAGGCATTGCATCATCGGCAAGCGCGGGGATGGCAAGGGACGGAACAAGTACGAGGAGAAGGGCAAAAGCCAACGAGAGGGAAATAATACGTTTTTTCATGTGGATTCCTCCTAAAATGATTTGTTGCATAAGGACGAACACAGTTCGTTTCTACAATTCATAATACAATATTATACATCATCCGTCAACAAATTCATTTGCAGGGACACGTCAATGTAATTTGATATATTTCTGTTTTATCGCCTGCGGGCGAGAAAAACACCCGGCTCTGCGGAGCCACCCTCTTTACAAAAGAGGGCAAAGAAAGCCGATTTAACCCTGCCCTCTTTCGGCAAAGAGGGTGCCGACCGCAGTCGGCGGGTGTTTTTCTTGCCAAATTATACATTGCGTTTATAAATTAGATTGACGTATTTGTTCGCGGGCGCACACCAAAACTTTTGCTTGACAATCGCGTTTGCATTGATTATAATACCCCCTGTACCGTTTGCGAGGTGATACTGTGCGGTTTGATTTGCGTGTTTTGAAAAAAAGCCCGGGCGGCAAACAGGAGTTTGCGTATGACTTGCGCGTACCGGATTATCAGAACGAAAACGCCGAACCGCTTGAGGTATCCGGCACGATAAAGAATATTTCGGGTGTGCTGATGCTCGGCGGCGAACTCAACGGTATGTTGACGCTTGTCTGTGACCGATGCGGAAAATCATTTGAGAGTGAAAAGACGCTTGAAGTATCATATATGCTGTCTGAGATTGAGAAAGACGAGGACAACGTTTATGTCCTGAAAGGCGATTCGATAGAACTCGATGAGATTTTCATCCCGGAACTGATACTCAGCATGGATATGAAGGTTTTATGCGGCGAGGATTGTGACGGGGGAGAGTTCGGAGAGTACATTCAATAGAAAGGAAGATAATAAAATGGCAGTTCCAAAGAGTAAAATTTCTAAACAGCGACGCAATCTGCGCCGCAGTTCGCATTGGAAACTTGAAGCACCGGATCTTGTTATGTGCAAATGCGGGGAATATGCCCTGCGCCACAGAGCTTGCAAGGCTTGCGGTATGTACAGAGGCCGTCAGGTGATAGAGGTCGGGGACGATAAGTAGTCCGCTTATAACCGGAGTTAGAAAAGGCAGTCCGGCGGCGCGCGCGGGTCTTGTGACCGGTGCGCGTTTGATGTGCGTAAACGGAAAACCCGTGCGCGATGTTTTGGATTACAGGTTTTACAGTTATGACCGCAAACTTGAGCTTACCGTTGCCGGTTCGCACGGTGTGACGCGCTATTACCACGTCACACACGCCGAGGGGAGCGACATCGGGCTGGAGTTTGATTCACCGCTGATGGACGAGCAGAAGCACTGCCGTAACAAGTGCGTATTCTGCTTTATCGACCAACAACCGCCACATATGCGAAAGACGCTCTATTACAAGGATGACGATGCGCGGCTCTCATTTTTGCAGGGTAATTACATTACCATGACAAACCTTGAGGATGAAGACATAGACCGCATTATCGAGCAGCGCATATCGCCGCTGAGGGTGTCGGTACACGCGACAGAACCGTCCGTGCGCTACGATATGCTTAATCATCCTAAAGCGGGGCTGTGCTTCGGTATTCTCCAACAGCTCTCAAACGCCGGGATAGAACTGCACACTCAGATTGTGGTATGCGCGGGTATAAATGACGGGAACATACTGACGCATACGCTTAAAGACTTGACCTCTCTGGGTGTCTTGAGCGTGGCTGTCGTGCCTGTCGGATTAACCAAGTACAGAGATGGGCTTTACTCATTAACTCCGCTGACACCGGAGAACGCGCGTGACTGTATCAAGAGGGCGGACGCTTTCGCGCGGGTTTACTGCGCCGATGAACTGTACTTACGGGCGGGGCTTGAGCTGCCTTCGTCCGAGTATTACGATGACTACCCGCAGTTGGAGAACGGCGTTGGCATGATAAGGCTTTTCCTCGATGATTTCGCGTATGCGGCTGAAAGCCGCGCCCCCAAGGGCAACGCTGTTTCAATCGCCACGGGAACGGCGTTCGCGCCGTTTTTGGTTAATATATTGCCGTCTAACGTGAGCGTATATCCCATTATTAACGAGTTTTGGGGCGATACGGTGACGGTTGCGGGACTTGTTACAGGCAGGGATTTGATAAATCAGCTGACGGGCAAGGCTCTGGGCGAGTATTTATTGATACCCTCGAATATGCTGCGCCACGGCGGGGATGTTTTTCTTGACGACTTAACGGTTCGGGATGTGACAGACGCGCTCGGTGTCTATATAAAAGTCGTACCGCCGCACGGCGAGGCATTGGCAAGAGAGTTATACAAATAATAAGGAACTGAAAATGAAGCCTATTGTTGCCATAGTTGGCCGCCCTAATGTGGGCAAATCACTGTTATTTAATAAGCTGGTCGGGCGGCGTATCTCTATCGTTGAGGATACTCCGGGCGTTACGCGCGACCGTATTGTCGCGGACGCGGAATGGCGCGGACGCGCCTTTTCGCTTGTGGACACGGGCGGAATCGAGCCGCGCACAGACGATGAAATGCTGAAATTCATGCGGCGGCAGGCTGAAATTGCCATAGAGAACGCCGATGTCGTTATATTTATTACCGATGTGCGGACGGGCATGACCTCCGCCGACGCGGATGTTGCGATAATGCTGCAAAAATCCAAGAAGCCTATAATCCTCGCCGTCAATAAATGTGACACGCCCGGGCCGGTAAGCCCCGATGTCTATGAGTTCTACAATCTCGGACTGGGTGATCCGCACGCCGTGTCGGCAATGCACGGCATGGGTACGGGCGACTTGTTAGATGCCTGTCTCGAACACTTCCCGCCCGATACGGAGGATGAGTTTGAGCCTGATGTCATTTCTGTTGCCATTGCGGGCAAGCCCAACGCGGGCAAGTCATCGCTGATTAACCGCATTTTGGGGCATGAGCGCGTCATAGTGTCGGATGTTCCCGGCACAACGCGCGACGCTACGGACTCCTATTTTGAAAACAAGTACGGAAAGTATAACTTTATCGACACGGCGGGTATGAGAAAAAAATCCAAGGTCAATGAAAATGTGGAATATTACAGTGTTCTGCGGGCGGTAATGGCGATAGAACGCGCGGATGTGTGCCTTATAATGATTGACGCGCGTGACGGCGTTACCGAGCAGGATACCAAGGTTGCGGGCGTTGTACACGATGCCGGCAAGGCGTGTATCATTGTTGTTAATAAATGGGACTTAATCGAAAAAGACACGCATACAATGGACAATATGCGCGATAGGATTCGTGTTGATTTGGCGTTTATGCAATACGCGCCTATAATCTTCATTTCCGCGCTGACCGGACAGCGTGTTGAGCGGCTGTTTGAGCTGATTATCTATGTAGCGGGTCAGAACGCGATGCGTGTCTCCACGGGTATGCTCAATGATGTGCTGTCTGATGCCACGGCGCGTGTACAGCCGCCATCGGACAGAGGAAAGCGGCTGAAACTGTACTACATGACGCAGACGGGCGTGAAGCCGCCGCACTTTGTCGTATTCGTTAACGAATCGAAATTGTTCCATTTTTCATATAAGCGTTACATCGAGAATCAACTGCGCCAGACATTCGGGTTTGAAGGCACGCCGCTGAAACTGACAGTCAGACAGAAGGGCGAAGAAAAAACAGGAGGATTCTAAATGCTTTTCATGAATCTTGCAATCGTTGCAATCGTTTCATATCTTCTCGGCAGTTTCAACACAGCGGTTGTTATATCGCGGACAATATTAAAAGACGATATTCGCGGTCACGGCAGCGGGAACGCCGGAGCTACCAACGCTCTGCGCGTAATGGGCAAAAAACTTGCCGCCTTGGTGGCGGCGGGCGACATATTAAAAGGTGTTATCGCTATTCTGTTCGCGGGCTGGCTTTTTTACGGTTCGGAGCAGTTCTATTTCGCGCGTATACTTGCCGCCGCGTTTGCGATTATCGGTCATGTGTACCCCGTATTCTTCGGTTTCAAGGGCGGAAAAGGCGTTGCGACAACCGGAGCTATGGTACTTATGCTTGATTGGCGGGCGTTTCTGATATGCGCCACGATATTTATACTGACTGTCGCCGTTACCCGTCTGTCATCACTCGGTTCAATGCTCGGGGTAATCAGCGTACCGTTCTCGTTTTGGTTTTTCAATTATGACGCGGTAACGATAACCGCGTCCGCTATGATTGCCCTGTTTGTCGTGTTTCTGCACAGGGAGAATATAAAGCGGCTGTTTAAGGGGACGGAAAACAGGGTGAGCTTTAGAAGTAAGAACACCTAACCCTTACATACTCTCCAACTGTTTATACAACCCGTCTCTTTTTGTCTCAAGCTCCGACTGCTCCTCCAACAGACCCACAAGTGCCGCCGCGTCATACGACGCGGCTTTTATCCGCTCGCCGATGTCGAACAGCTCGATTTCCGCCTGCTCAATCTCTTTTTCAAGCCGATTTGCCTCCTGCTCTATGCGCCGCTGTCTCTGTAAAGGGGATTCGCTCTGCGCTTGAACCGTCTCGCGGCGCGGCGTGTTTTGCTTTTCTTTCCGCGCTTCATTTTTTCTCGCGGCAGTAAACTCATCGTAACCGCCGCGAAAATCCCGTATTATGCCATCCTCCAGCCACCAAATCCGCGTGGCAAACTGCTCGATAAAATATCTGTCGTGCGACACAAACAGCATAGCCTGCTCGTAGCCGTCAAGGGCGGATTCCACCCATTCGCGCGATGCTATATCCAAGTGATTTGTCGGCTCGTCTAAAAGCAGCAGATTAGCGTCACGCGCCGTTATAATACAAAGTTTCAGGCGGCTGCGCTCGCCGCCGGACAACGCGCTGATAGGGTCGAAGACCTTGTCGCCCGTAAAATGATAGGCGGCAAGCCTGTTACGCGCCGTTGTGGGCGTTACATCCAGTTCGTATAAAAGAGTATCGACAAGATTGCGGCTCGTGTCCTCGAACGTTACCTGCTGCGGCAGATAAGCGGTCTTGACTGACGGGCCGCGCCACACGCGCCCTCCGTCAGGCTCAAGCTCGCCAAGCATAATTTTCAGCAGCGTTGTCTTGCCCGAGCCGTTATCTCCCAATAGCGCGACCCGTTCGCCGCCGCGTATATCAAGCGTTATATCGTCCAGAATTTTTCTTTCTCCGAAGGATTTTGATATGCCCTCAAGCCTGTAAACATCGTCGTCGTAAAATCCCGTTTCGGAAAAACTGCCTTTCAGCAAGCGTTCCGTTTGAGGCTTTTCGGTCTTTAGTATGCGCGCGGCGCGTTTTTCCATCGCAAACGCGCGGCGGTGCATTTTCGCGTTCTTGCCAGCCCATGCGTGCATCTGCGTTGCCGATGCCGAGAGTTTGTCGTACTCCCGCTTCTCTTTATCGTATATACGCTCGCGCTCAACACGCCTCGCTTCGCGTTCCTCGGCATAAAAACTGTAATTTCCGCTGTAAAACTCCGCCTTGCCGCCGTTGATTTCAATAATGCGCCGCGCAAACTTGTCTAAAAAATACCTGTCGTGCGATACGGCAACGACAGTTCGTTTATAGCCCGACATATATTCCTCGAGCCACTCGCAAACGCGCAAGTCCAAGTGATTTGTCGGTTCATCGAGCAAAAGCAGATCGGTATGCTTCAGCAGCAGACGCGCCAGATTGACGCGCGTCTGCTCACCGCCGGACAGCTTTGACATATCGCCGTTTAACAGTGTCTTGTCAAGCCTAAGACCACGGCATACTCTGGTAAAATCCGTTTCGTACTCAAACGCGCCGATAACATCGCTGCCTTTCGTCCCGTCCGGATATTTGGGAAACTGCCCGAGCAATCCGACCGAAATGCTGCTTGGCACTGATACGCCGCCCTCGTCCGGTGTCTCCGCCCCGGTAAGGATTTTTAGCAGTGTGGTTTTGCCCGCGCCGTTCGCGCCCACAAGCCCGATATGCTCGCCGCGCTCAACAGTAAAGGACAGCCCGCGCAGGACGGGCTGCCCGCCGAAAGTCTTGTGTACGTTGTTTGCGTCGATGAGAATCATTTCTTGTTATTTTCAAACTCCGTTCGTACAATATCGCCCTCGAAGAACATCGCCAATGTGCCGGGACCGGAGTGCGAGCCGATGACCGCGCCCAGCATTGTAAGGATTACTCTTTCGGTGTCGAAGCGTTCTTCTACGAGCTTCTTTACATATTCACCGTCTTCTTTGCAGTTTCCGTGCGCGATTGTAACAAATTTGTGTTTTTTAGACGTATCGGAACATTTCGCCATGCACTCGACCAACCACTCGAGCGACGCTTTGCGCCCGCGCTTCTTGTCGCTGACTTTAAGACTTCCTTCCGTGTCAACCCACAGAACGGGCTTAACGCCGAGCATTGAACCGGCGATAGCCGAGAATTTTGACAGCCGCCCGCCCGCGTGCAGGAACATCAAATCATCGACCGTGAAGAAGGCGTATGTTTTGTGCTTGACTTCCTCGAGATAATCCGCCGTTTCATCGGCGTTCATGCCGTCATCGCCTTTTAGCGCGGCGTTCAGGACGAGCAGTCCATGCCCGATGGTAGCGTTTATGCTGTCCACAACGCGGACGCGCCGCTCAGGGAAAGATTTAGCAACATCTTCCGCCGCGCCCACCGCGTTTTCATATGTCCCGGATATATTGCCGCTGAGGCACACAAGGACTATATCCCGCCCCTTCTGCGCGATGTCTGAAAACACCTTAACAAAAGCCTCGCGGTTGAACAGTGTTGTCATAGATTTTTCGCCGCTCTTTACACGAGTGTAGAACTCGTCCGGGGTAATCGAAGCCCAATAGTCCTCGTGATAAGTCTGCCCGCCGAGCGTAAATGACATGGGCAGCATTGTTATGCCGAACTCCTCGACTATCTCGCGCGGGAGGTCGCAGCTGGAATCGGTCAGCAATTCAAAAGCGCGCATATGGACACCTCATCTTTCGTAGTATTGCTACTAATATACATTATTTGGACGAGATTGGCAAGATGGAATTTTTGTAGAGTTATAGCGCATATGTCAAGGAAGACAGCAACCAATAATATTCTAATGTGAGGAATGAACAAATTCCCATGCCGCTTGCGCGAGGTCAAGCGCGTCATTGCCCTTGTATATGCTGTCTTTTGGAACTTCCTCAATATGCAGATTGAACAGCGTGGTCGCAAACACGCAAGCTGTAAGAAATCCTCCTGCTTTGTTTGAATGAAGTCCGCGGAGGTCAAATCGAGTGTATAAGGAAATCTCCGGTATTGTTTTATACGCATAAATCCATGATTCGGCTGCTCTTACTAAAATAGCATCGTTTTCAGCAGCTGCGTGTTTATACGCGCTGATAGATGCCCGAAGACGCTCTTCATCGGGCTGTCCGTCCGCAGCCATACACGCAAAATCATAAAGTATAGGTATAACACTGTTTTCTCTTGCTGTTTCGCAAAGAATTTGAATATCGGAAAGCAACCCGTCAATGTCATTAAGCGACCGTCTGCTCTGGTCATGCAGGACGACATAGTCAAACTTTCCGGTCTGCATTTCCTTTATTGCGTTTTCCCTATGTTCTCTTAAAGTCCCGCCCCGATTTCCGTGCCTTGATATGTCTTTATATGTTATTTTAATATCGTATGATTCGGTAACAGCTTGTAACTGCTGCGGGACATTGCCGGCAAACACATGGCTGCTGCCAACCCATAAAATGGACACAGTGTTTTCATAGTTTGCCATATCTTCGGTCTTACGCAATATAATTACATCTGTGTAAACAGCCCAAACAGCTAAGAGAACCGGTACCAATGAAAAGATAATAATCCATACTGATAGTTTTTTCTTATTTATTCTCATTATCGGCTGACCCCTCAATAACGTTGGAAATCAATTTGCTAAAATCAACGGCGTTTTGAGCTGTGATGACAGGCTTGCCCGTGTCAGTTTCAATCTCCTTCCTTGCGTTTCCGGCAACCTTGCCGCCGCGCCTTGCGACCTGTTGGTTTTCGGATAATCCCCGTGCGTCATGTGCTTTTGCCAGTTCCGTAGTCGTGGCTTCTGCAAGCATATTCAAAACCAACTCAAGCGTGGACATATTATCGCGAAGGTTTTCTTTTTTCAGACCTTTGTAGTTTTTATACTGTCTTGTCGTCATGCCCGACCATGCTTTTGATATTTCATCGGTAAGTATGGCGTATTCTATTCCCTTTTGAATCCCTCTGTCATCCCATTCGTCCGTCAGTTCCTTTCGGACTTGGATAGCCTGCAAGCGTTGATTTATCCATTCGCGGGAATAGCCTTTTTTGAGATAGGTTTCAAGGGCGCGGTCTATCGTCAGTTCCGGGTCTATCGTTTCGTCAATCCGTTCGCTGCCAACGCGAGCTAACCACATCTTGAATGGCTCGGCTTTTGGTGACGGTATCGACTGGATAATACGCAAAAGCTGTTCGGCATTGGCAACATCTGTATCATATCGCTTGCCGTCCGCAGCTTTCAATTTCAGTTGTACGATTTTTTCGTACAACTGACTTCCCTCTGTTTTTAATTTGCGTTTCAAATCGCTCCAATAACGCCGGGGATTATCTGTGCCTGTCAGCACTTCCACGGTATCTACAACGGAAAACAGCCATTCTTCTCTTTCTTCGTCCCATGCTGTGCGAACACGCCTGTCCTCAAACAACCGAATTTTATTGTTGTCCACTTAATTGCCCTCCAAATCAACCAACGCAATATAATCAATTATGCGTTAAAATTATGCTGTTCTTTCGCCCAAAAGATTGCACACGAACAGTATACCATGACTTTTAATCAAAATCTACTTTTCAGATTGCGATATTACTATAATCTATGAATAATTACTATACCACATATCACAAACTCAAGCGGCGGTTGAATTTTTCACAAGTTCAAATACGCGGTTATTGCTTTTGCGCCTAAAATCACGCATAATATTTATAAAGAGGTGGATTTATATGCGAGAGATTTTAGCGGGAAATATATCCCGATACCGAAAAGATTTAGGCATGACACAAGAAGCACTTGCAGACAAACTTGGGATAACGTTCCAAGCGGTCAGTAAATGGGAAACAGGGCAGACGATACCCGACACCGTGCTGCTCCCAAAACTCGCGCAGACACTCAACGTCAGCGTTGATAAGCTGTTGGGCTACTCCGCTTTCAATAACGACACTTCGTTTTATGAGGACGACTATCGAAAGGCAGAATATTTTTGGGGCGTTGAACCCAACACGGCTTGTTTGAAAGTCATCGAATTGATGCCGCCGACCAAACCGTTGAAACTGCTTGATATTGGTTGCGGCGAAGGTAAAGACGCTGTGTTTTTTGCCCGCTGCGGATATGAAGTGAGTGCCTTTGATATTTCAGAAGCGGGGCTTGAAAAAACGAAGCGGCTTGCTGAAAAAGCGCGTGTTCATGTGCGGACATTCCGCGCCGATTTATGGGATTACCGTTTGGACGAAAACTACGATGTGCTTTATTCAAGCGGAGTGCTTCACTACATAAAACCGGAGCTTCGGGATGAGGTTATGGCAGACTACAAAACTCATGTGAACGAAACCGGTCTTGTTGCTTTTCATGTGTTCGTGAGCAAACCATTTGTTTCGCCCGCGCCGGATGATAATTATCATCATTTATGGAAATCCGGGCAGCTGTTCACTTATTTTCACGACTGGCGTATCGAGCAGTGTTCGGAATATATTTTTGACTGCAATTCGTCCGGCATACCGCACCGTCACGCGGCAAACCGACTATTTGCGAGAAATGTTAAAAGGGTTGGAATCTCTATATATTCGGGACGCTGAGGACAGCGTCCCCTACAAGACATTGTATATTCTGGCGTAAATTAGATTGGCGTGAAGTTGTGAGCCGAAAGGCTTGACAATTACACGCCTCTAATTTATAATGCAGAACAACGGACATCCAATAATCGGACGGAGAATGTTAGTATGCCGAATAAAGACAAACAATATAAGCATATCGCCAAGGGAATTTCTCTTATGACGCAGATTGCCTTTTCGGTCATCGCGTGTGTTTCGGTCGGAGTGTTGGGCGGGTGGTTCTTCGACAATCTTTTCGGCACGTCACCATGGCTTATAATTATTTTTTCTCTGCTGGGCGCGGGCGCGGCGTTCAAATCCATGTATGATATAATGAAGAATATGTAGCGGGAGTAAATATGAATTTATCTAAGCCGGCAAGGAACATGATGATTACAATAGGTATTGCGGTCGCGGTTATTACCGCGGCGGCGGCGGCATATTATTTTCTAATATCCGATATTTTACAGATATTCCCTTTTATACTGGGGCTTGCTCTGACGGCGGGGCTAAACATTATAAAGGTGTATATGATTGATAAAGCTGTTGTAAAGAGCTTGGATAAAGAAGGAAAAAGCGCGGCGAATTATATACGTCTGCAATATTTAATAAGGTATCTGCTCACAGGCGCGGTTTTAATCGCGGCCGCTTTGATACCCTTTATAAATTTGTGGGGCGCGATCGCGGGTGTCTTTACAATGCCGATTGCCGCATACTCGCTGAGAATTACCCTCAGAAACGAGTTCAAGGATGATATTCCGGAGGACGCAACAGAGCAGTAGAGTATCTCTTTCAGTTTTCTTTGCGATATTAAATATTTAATATTGTGTTTTCAGACAGTATGTGATATAATCACGGACAGTGTTCACTGTAAAGGGGGTGGCATATTGGATTTCGGTATTAAAAGCCTATGGGGATTCACTGTGGGAGGCGTTGATGTGTGGTTTACACAAACACACCTGAGCACATGGATTATCATGGGGATACTCATCGCTTTTGCCGTTGTGGTACGCATTAAACTCAAAAAATTTGACGAAAGAAAGCCAAAGGGCTTTCAGAATGTTGTTGAACTGATGGTTGAGATGTTTGACGGATTTGTAAAAAGCAGTGCCGGAGAAAAATTCAGAGGTATAGGCAGCTGGTTCTTTATGGTGTTTGCTTTTATACTTATCTCCAACATCAGCGGACTCATCTTTCTCGGCACACTCAGACCCCCGACCGCCGACTGGTCGGTAACATTCGCCCTCGCGATGTCAACGTTCGTCATTATACAGATAATGGGCATTAAGCACCGAAAAGGTAATTACCTAAAATCTTTTCTCGAGCCTGTCGTGTTTTTCCTTCCCATAAACCTTATCGGGGAACTGGCGCGTCCCGTTTCGCTCAGTTTCCGCCTGTTCGGTAACGTTTTAGGGGGAATGATTCTCATTACGCTGCTGTATCAGCTTCCGGCATATATCCTTGTCGGTATACCTACTGTTCTCCACGCGTACTTTGACCTCATCGCGGGTCTGCTGCAAACTTATATTTTCTGTGTGCTGAGTCTCTCGTTCATAGGAGAGGCCGCAGCC
The DNA here is from genome assembly GCA_009782385.1 of Oscillospiraceae bacterium. Taxonomy (GTDB): domain Bacteria; phylum Bacillota; class Clostridia; order Oscillospirales; family UBA929; genus WRMG01. The sequence goes on from WRJE01000016.1 coordinate 23,684, forward strand.
ACTGAATAAAGAAACCAAAATATTTTTATTGGGAGGAATTATCCATGAGCACCTTCGCAACAAGTATGTTAACGACAGATGTCGGCGCATACGCATTTGTTATCGCTATCGCGCAGATTGGCGCCGCTATCGCGCTGCTTAACGGCTTGCTCGTTCCGCTCGGACAGGGCAACATTGCCGGTAAAGCCATTGAGTCGATTGCGCGTCAGCCGGAAGCCAGAGGTTCAATAATGTCCACCATGTTCATCGGTCTGGCAACGTCCGAGACTTCAGGTATCTACGGTATTGTTATTGCGATTATTTTAATCTTCGCCAATCCGCTCGTAGGCCGGATTGCAGATTTTATATCGTAAAATATCACACCCTAAAATGAAAGGGGATGGTATCCTTTGTATTTTCTAACGGACGTTCCGCCATCGTATGTGTTTGGCATTGAACTGCAAACTTTCATCTCAGTCGGACTGACCCTAATAAACCTTGCGATACTTGCTTTTGTATTGACAAAGCTGCTGTATAAACCTGTCCTCAATTTTCTTCAAAAGAGGGCGGATCGGGTACAGGAGCAAATTGAGCGAGCCGAGACTGATTCGGCAAGCGCGGCCGCGCTGAAGCTCCAATATGAGGAGAAGCTCAAAGCCATTGACTTGCAAAGGGAAGAGATACTTGAAGAAGCGCGTAAGCAAGCCGTTGCGAGAAGCAAGCAAATACTGGCGGAAGCCAAATCTGAGTCAGACGCGGTTAGAAACCGCGCGGCGAAAGAGATTGAGCTTGAGATGGAACGCGCTAAAGACGAGATAAGACAGGCTATTCTTGAAGTTTCTGTCATTATTGCCGAAAAGTATATCGCGCGCGCCATAGATGCCGAACTCCACGAAAAGTTGTTCGCAAGCACTATGGCGGAGTTGGAGGAAGCACCATGGCAGAGATAAGCTCTCTATATGCCTCCGCGCTGTTCGACCTTTTCTTGGAAAGCGGCGCGCCGGACGAAAGTTTTGAGCAAGCCGTATTTCTGCGCGACACACTTCAAGATTCCGAATACTTGCAGATTATCTGCCATCCGCGTATTTCGGTAGCTGAAAAATGCAAGTTCTTCAGAGAGGCTTTTTCGGAAAGCATTCGCGACGACCTGCTCGGTCTTCTGTTTCTGGCGGTCGAAAAAAACCGTGAAAACTACATTATCCCGGCTCTTGCGGAATTTATCGACAAGATTAACGGCTATCGCAGAAAGACCGAAGCATATGTTATATCCGCAACGGAACTCAGCGGGGAGCAAGTTTCCGCGCTGAAAGAGTTATTGTCAAAAAAGCTGGACAAAGACGTTGAAATATTATTGCGGGTGGATCCATCCGTAATCGGCGGCCTCTATATCCGCACAGACGGTTATCTTTTGGACAGGACTGTCAAAAGACAGCTGCGCGATATGGAGGACAGTATGAAAAAGGAGTATGACGAATGATACTCAAGCCTGATGAAATTAGTTCTGTCATAAAAAAACAGATAAAATCCTATTCCGCGAAACTGGACATATCCGAGGTGGGCAGTGTTATTCATGTTGGTGACGGCATAGCCCATATCCACGGTTTGAATAACGCCATGAGCGGCGAGCTTCTGGAGTTTACCGGGGATGTCCACGGTATCGCGCTTAACCTGAGCGAAGACAGCATCGGCGCGGTGCTTCTGGGGTCGGACTCGCAAATTAAAGAGGGCGATCCCGTAAAGCGCACGGGGCGTATTGCCAACGTGCCTGTCGGTGACGCGCTGCTCGGCAGGGTAGTCAACGCTTTGGGGCAGCCAATCGACCAGAAAGGGCCGATAAACTCTAAGACGATGCGCGTCATCGAGCGTACCGCGCCCGGTGTTATTGAGCGCGGCGAAGTACACGTCCCCCTCCAGACAGGTATAAAAGCGATTGACGCTCTTGTACCTATCGGGCGCGGACAGCGCGAGCTTATAATAGGAGACCGTCAAACTGGAAAGACTGCTATTTGTGTGGATACGATAATCAACCAAAAAGGCACGGGCGTTTTGTGCGTATACGTTGCCATCGGTCAAAAAACCTCCACAGTCGCACGTCTGGTCAGAACCCTTGAGGACGCGGGAGCAATGGACTACACTGTCATTGTTGCCGCCACCGCCACCGATTCCTCTCCATTGCAGTATGTCGCGCCTTACGCGGGATGCGCTATCGCCGAGGAATGGATGGAGCAGGGCAAGGATGTCTTGATAATCTATGACGACCTGTCTAAACACGCGGTCGCTTACCGCGCGTTGAGTTTGCTTCTGAGAAGACCGCCGGGACGCGAGGCGTATCCGGGCGATGTCTTCTATCTCCATTCAAGGCTTCTGGAGCGTTCGGCGTGCCTGAGCAAAGAGCGCGGCGGCGGAACGCTGACGGCGTTGCCTATCATCGAAACCCAAGCGGGCGACATATCCGCGTATATCCCCACAAACGTCATTTCAATTACCGACGGGCAGATATATCTCGAAGCGGAGCTGTTCAACAACGGCATACGTCCGGCTATAAATCCCGGACTTTCGGTATCGCGCGTTGGCGGCGCGGCTCAGACAAAGGCGATGAAAAAACTCGCCGGTCCGCTTCGTGTTGAATTGGCGCAGTACAGAGAGCTTGCGGCATTCGCTCAGTTCGGTTCGGATTTGAGCAAGGACACACTGGATCGTCTGAGGCACGGCGAACGCATTGTTGAAATTTTCAAACAGCCTCAGCACAGGCCTATGCCGGTGGAAATGCAGGCATTGCTTCTGTACACGCTTACGCATAAATACTTCTCCTCGATTAACGTTGAAGACGTGCGGGAAACCGAGAGAACATTCTTAAGGTTCTTTGACGAAAAACATAATGACATAATGGAGGAAATCAAGAAAACCAAGGAAGTCTCTCCGGAGCTTGAGGAGAAAATTGTCGCGGCTATCAATGAGTATATGAATTTGCCGGCTGAGAGCAGATAGGAGGCTAAACTATGCCTTCGATGAAATTCATCAAAAGAAGGATAACCAGCGTAAAAAATACGCAGCAGATAATGAAGGCGATGAACATGGTTGCCGCGTCAAAGCTGCAAAAGGCTAAAAAGCGGCTTGATACCGTTCGCCCGCTGTCGTTGGAATCTATGCGTATCATTAAAAACGCCTCTCTCTGCGAGGGCGCGTCTGAGAGCGTATTCGTGACTAAACGCGAGGTCAAAAACACCGCGTATGTCGTTATATCGGGTGACAGAGGCCTATGCGGAAGTTATAACGCCAATATTACCAAAGAAGCTCTGGCATCAATGAATGAAGGCAAAAATGAAAAGATAATCTCTGTCGGCGTAAAAAGCTGGGAGTTTTTCAAACGCCGCCGAAAAAACGTTATGCAGCAGAGATATGTCGGTTTGTCGGACACCGTGTATTATGAGGACGCGGAGCATATATGCAATTACCTCATCCGCCAGTACATCGCGGGCGAAATAGACGAGGCTTATATCGCGTATACGCATTTTGAAACGACACTTTCACACGTTCCGCTTGTTGTTAAGGTTCTGCCTATCGAAGGCGACCCCGAGCAAACATTCGATAACACGGAGTTCGACCCGGATATCGCTGCTTTTCTGGAACAAGCTGTTCCGGCGTGCTTGAGTATGTTTATTTACGGCACTCTGGCGGAGTCGTCCGTCTGTGAGCAGGCCGCGCGTATGATAAGCATGGATTCAGCCAACCATAACGCGGAAGAAATTATTGAAGATTTGACGCTAATGTTCAACCGCAAACGCCAAGGTATTATCACACAGGAAATCAACGAAATTGTCAGCGGCGCGAACGCGCTGCAATAACCCCGTCTCCGGAGGTTCGGGGGCAACTATATACAAGGAGTGGATTAGGTTTGTCTGAGAAAAACAAGGGAAAGATACTCCAAATTATCGGCGCGGTTCTTGATGTTCGCTTCGAGGGCGAACTGCCCGCGCTGTATAACGCAATCGAAGTTAAAAACGGAGAAAACAAGGTTGTTATGGAGGTTGCCCAACACTTGGGTGACAATATTGTGCGCTGCATTTCAATGAGTCCCACAGACGGGCTTGTCAGGGGTATGGAAGCCATAGACGCGGGGTCTCCCATATCCGTTCCCGTGGGGCAGGAAACACTGGGGCGTATGTTAAACGTACTCGGTGATCCTATCGACAACAAAGAAAAACCGGAGACAAAGGAATTTTGGCCTATACACCGTCCCGCGCCCGGATTTTCGGATCAGACGGCGACAACCGAGATGCTGGAAACAGGCATTAAAGCCATCGACTTGCTCTGCCCGTATTCAAAGGGCGGCAAAATCGGTCTGTTCGGCGGCGCGGGCGTTGGAAAAACCGTTATAATCATGGAGCTTATCCGTAACATAGCTACCGAACACGGCGGTTATTCCGTGTTCGCGGGCGTTGGTGAGCGTACACGCGAGGGCATTGACTTATATAATGATATGACCGCCTCCGGTGTCATCAACAAAACATCACTGGTGTTCGGGCAGATGAACGAACCCCCCGGCGCGAGAATGCGCGTTGCGTTTTCGGGTCTGACTATCGCCGAATATTTCCGCGATGTGTCCATGCAGGACGTTCTGCTGTTCATTGATAACATTTTCCGCTATGTGCAGGCCGGTTCGGAAGTGTCCGCGCTTCTCGGGCGCGTTCCAAGCGCGGTTGGTTATCAGCCCACGCTCGCCACGGAGGTCGGCAGCCTTCAAGAGCGTATTACATCTACAAAAACAGGTTCGATTACATCGGTACAGGCCATTTATGTCCCCGCCGATGACTTTACCGACCCCGCCGCCGCCACCACGTTCGCGCACTTAGACGCGACTACCGTTCTGTCCCGCGCCATTGTTGAGCAGGGCATATATCCGGCGATAGATCCGCTTGAGTCCACCTCACGCATACTCTCCAAAGAGGTTCTGGGCGAAGAACATTATAACGCCGCGCGTTCGGTGCAGAGCATATTGCAGAGATACAAGGACTTGCAGGATATAATCGCCATTCTGGGCATGGACGAACTCTCAGAGAACGACAAGCTGATTGTCAACCGTGCGCGTAAGGTGCAGAGATTCCTTTCACAGCCGTTCTTTGTTGCCGAAAAGTTTACATCGCTGCAAGGCAGATACGTGCCTGTCGCCGAAACGGTAAGAGGTTTTGAGGAAATAATTGCCGGAAAACACGATGACATACCCGAAGGATTGTTCCTTAACGCCGGAACTATTGACGAGGTAACCGAAAGGTTCAGAAAGAAGGAGTAGGCGTATGAGTAAGTTTCGCTTGCGTATCATAACGCCGGATGTCATAAAGGTCGATGAGGAAGTGGATATGGTCATCTTGCGGAGTATGACCGGAGATATGGGTATCCTGCCGGGTCACGAGGCCGGTTCCGCAGTGTTGGATTACGGCGTGCTTCGTATTCTCGATGACAGCGGCGAGCGCAGACTGGCTGTGTACGGCGGCGTTGCCGAAATTCGCAATGATGTTGTTACGGTTCTGACCTCAGCCGCCGAGTGGCCTGATGAAATCAACCGCTCCGATGCCGAAGAAGACTTGGATTCGGCAAAGAAACGTCTTGAATCCCATCATGACGCGATGGAACTCAAAGATCAGGTGACGGTGCGAAGATCGCTTGTGCGAATTGAGGTCAGCGCATATCCGTTGCTCAATAAATCATCGGAAAGCAAAGGATAAACAGAAACCACGAATGAAGGGACCGTCAACCTATGCTGATTTTTGTAGGAATGCTCATCACCGTTGTTGCCACCGTACTCGGTATCGTTTTGCTCGGCGGCAGTCTTGGTGACTTTCTCGATCCGGCTAGTTTCTTGTTGGTTATCATACCCACTTTTTGCTCGCTGTTAAGTAACTTCCCGATGGAGCTTCTTGCCGGTATACCTAAGCATTTTAAGGTCATGATGAGAAAGAACTTGCAGCCCGAAGAGTTCATCGCGAAAATCGTTGACTGCGCGACATTGGCGCGTAAAGAGGGTTTGCTGTCGCTTGAAAGCGTTGACATGGGCGACAAGACTATGCAATACGCTCTTAACATGATTGTTGACGGCATAGATCAAGACGCTATAAGGGAATCACTCGAAGACAGCTTAACGGGTATTAAAGAGCGGCACGCCGAAGTTATCTCGCTGTACGAGAAAGCGGGATCGTATGCGCCTGCTTTCGGAATGGTCGGAACGGTCGTATCCTTGGTTAATATGCTTAAAGCCCTCGACTTTTCCAATCCGGACGCTATAAACTCTCTCGGCGGAAACATGGCGGCGGCTCTTATAACAACACTGTACGGCTCTCTGTTTGCGAACATCATTTTCCTTCCTTTGGCGGGATACCTTAAAGTTCTTCACAAGAGAGAGATTTTCTATAAAGTTATGATGTGTAACGGAATGCTTTCGGTTGCTCGCGGCGACAACCCCAAACTTATTCAAGACGCGCTTCTCGAACAGGTAAGACTGTCTGAGAAGAGCGCGTCTGTCGCGCTTGGCGGCACCGGTGACGGAGGTGGAAAGGAAAGTGGCTAGAGGACGCGGCAGAGAAGAAGAGCAAGACGAAGGCTCGAGCGAAGGCGGTTGGTTGACGACTTACGCGGACATGGTTACGCTCCTGCTCACATTTTTCGTCTTACTGTTTGCTATATCCAATGTTGACGCGATGAAGTTCCAGCTCTTGGCGGCGGGTCTTTCCAGAGACGGCATATCCGCTGAACAATTTTTGGAAATTCAGTTGGAGTATGATATGGCGGGCGTTGGCGAACCCGACCCCGATGATATTGAGTACCCGGCGATAGATGATGATGAATCAATATTGGCAGCGATGAGTACAGCCTTGGATGATGTGTATGAGAAGATACAGGACTGGATTTTTGAAAATGAGTTACAAGGCAGTATTTCGATAGAACACAAAGGCGACTTTTTACTTCTGACACTTTCCAATGATATTTGGTTTGTCTCGGGCAGTGCTGAAGTATCAGCGGCAATGCGCGAAAAAGGTTCGGCAATAGCCCGAATGATTGCCGAAAACTTTGAAGCGAACTACCCTTTTGAAATACAAGTAGAAGGGCATACCGACAATGTTCCCATAAACACGGCTCGATACCCTTCAAACTGGGATTTGAGCGCGGATCGCGCACTGAACTTTCTCCGTATACTGATGAATGAAAGCGGGCTAAACCCGGGTATATTCAGTATTCGCGCCTACGGCGAGGAAGCTCCAATAGCGACTAATGATACAACCGAGGGGAAGCAGATGAATCGGCGCGTTGAGGTTAATATATCTCAGCCAAGGGGCAAACAACCGCACGTTGGTCTTGGTCTGGACAACAACGTGGATGAAAGCAACGCAGAGAGCGGTGCGGATGAAAGCGGCACGGATGATTCCGCGCCGGAAGAGGGCTAAGGTACAATCTCCGCCGCAACTATACCGCTTTTTTCTCCGTTGTAAACATCATAAGTGATTATCAGCTTGCCGGGCAAAACCGCCGAATCTTTAAGCCGTATTTCAAACACGACATTTGCGGTCACTTTCGGCAAACTGCCCCATTTGTTCTTAACCGGATTGAACACCTCGTATTTTTTATCCAGTTTCAATTTGCCGTTTATCGGCGTTAAAACTTCACTTTCAAGAATCTCCGGCTCGAAGAGCTGGAGATTTTCAATTTCCTGCTCGATTTTTACGCACCTGACCGTAATCCTGTCGGTGCGGTTTTTAGCGCAAGTGAATAATGTAAGGTCATAAGGGCTGTTTACCATAGCGTCTACTTCCGAGCCGTGAAGAGTGTCAATCAAGTCAACGCTGTAATTATGCTCGTAGCCCTCCGCGTCCGTGACAGTTACCATGTCGCCGTTAGAGAGGGTCGAAACCGCCCCGAAATGACGCTTGTAATTATGGGCGGAAATTACAAGCGAATCGAACAAATCGCCGGAATAACGGCATGGCGACTCCTTTAATCTGTCATCGTCCAGCGCGTTATTAACAGGCAATTTCAGTGACAGCGCGGGAATGCTGATTATTCCGATATAATGCTCGCCGTTAATCTCGAGCAACGGCATATCAACTGATATACTATCAGATGATAGCTCAGTGTTTTTGGCTTCTCCCATTTTTTCATACAACGCCCGCGCCGTCCGCATGGCTATATTATACGCCGTGTTTTCCACCCAAATATTATACGCGATAAACCCGGCGGATAGCGCAACCGCCGACAAACATATAATAAGGAAGAATATACCTATCTTGCGCCTCATTTTTTCTTCTTTCTTAGCAGAATACAAGCGGGAATCAGTGCCAACGCGCCTATTGCGGCAAAAAACGCAATATGCCGAAACGGCAAGCCCGTCTGCGGCAGCCAGTTAGCCTGTGATGATAACGGCACAGGGTCAGGCGTTGGCGTTGGCGCGGGTTGAGGGTCGGGGGTCGCGGGTGTATAGACGGGGTTTGTGCCACTGTCTGTGTTCATTAAAAAATTCGGTTCATTCTCCCAGATAGCGTAAAGCGTCAAATCCGAATCGGGCATTGTGATGTGTTCGCCCGGCCAGTACCAGTCGCCGTTTCCGTTCCACGATGTGTTCCACTCTTTGAACTGCTTTCCGGCGGGCGCGTTTATTCCCAACGCCGATTTTACGATAAATCGTTCGTCTTTATCCTTGTTCGTCTCGGTCGGCACGACACCCGAGCCGCCGTTCAAGTCGTATGTGACCTTATATTTTCCTGCCGCGCCGTCGCCGGATACGTCCACACTACCCGAAATTACCCTCGCATCGGATAAAATATCGCCGTTGGAGTTAGCGGGCGTGCCGTCCGGTGTGCCTGTGAAATCTAAAAATATGCGGCTTAATCCATCGGGCGCGTCTTCTTTTACATAAAAAGTTATATTAACAACAGTTCCGTTGCCGCTCCAATCCACCAGATTTGTATTGATAAGATGAATCCATTGCGTACCCGGTACGGTAGTATACGCAAACTGCGGATTGAGCGGCATTGCCGCCTGCTCGGCGGTCACGTTTGCAATCTCAAGCACATTAGGGTTATACGACACAACAAAACCAACGGAAGTGAAGCCCGGATTGCTGCTGACTGAAATCGGGACAGTAACCGTTTCACCCCTTGCGGCGGACACATCCGCCCCAACGGTGTATGTCGGCCATCCGGGCGCGGCATATGCCGTAGACGCAACCGCAAAGAGCAGTGTTAAGGCAATTATCGTTGGGAGTAGTTTCTTCATCGTATGCCCTCCATACCTACATCAGTTAAGAGTTTATCGCGGACCTAAGACAATTCCGGGCTGAGAGAAGAATCTGAGAAGCAGTATCAAGTCGGCGTTGTTCACCACACCGTCACCGTTTACATCGGCGGCGGCAATGTCAATGGCAATATTGGGTTGAGCAAAATATCTGAGAAGCAGTATCAAGTCGGCGTTATTCACCACGCCGTCACGGTTTAAGTCACCGTAAATAAAGTTATCTTCTGTCTCGTTCGTGTTTTTGTAAACGGCAACGGTCTGAGGGGTGGTTGTAACGGTAAATAATCCGAAATTTCCGATTTTGACCGTGACGTTTCCCTCGGTTGTCACGCTGTTGAGAGCTATGGTATAAACCGCGCCCGACCCCGACAAAGCACCCTTGACTACAGCCCCCGTACCGTTTGTGACGGTTATATGGTTGACAGTTAGTCCTGTCACCGCTTGGCTGAAAGTAATTTGTATGGCTGTGCTGTTAGCGGTCTTGCTTGTGCCGCCGACTTGCACTGCCGTAAATGTAACATTGGTTGTTAATGATAAATCTATGTAATCTGCCTCTATCTCAACGTTGTTCGCGGGCATGGCGAACGTTGTAGTTTCGTCTTCCGCGTTTGCGAAGGTCACACCGAGGCTGTTTGATGTCCAGTTAAGAAAACGCTTGCCTTCCGGTGCTGTGTCGGCTGTTACTGTAATAACAGTGCCTTGCGTAATATTATCTTTGTCAGATGTCCCGCCATTGACTGTAACGGTGTAGGTCGGCGCGTTCACCGTTACCGTTGCCGTATTTGAACGCACAGCAATCGCGTTGAGCGTTGAATCGTTGACTATACAGTAGTAATAATATGTGCCTATCGACAAATCTGTCGGTATGGGATAACTTGCGGCTGTCGCGCCGCCGATTGCTTCACCGTCAACGTTAATCGCGCTTGTAGAGTACCACTGAAAACTGAGTGACGAGCCAAATGTGACAGCTGCCGCCACAGATATATTGCCTGAAATACTTCCCTGTACAACGGGTGTATTTGCGGCAGGGTGTGTATTGATGGTTATAACAGGAGGATTCACTGTTACCGTGGCAACGCTTGAATAGACAGGGGTAAAACTGGTTGCGCTTGCAACGCAATAGTAGTAATACTTATTTGACATTAAGTCATACGGTATCGTGAAAACTGCTGTTGTCGCGCCGTCAATCTTCGTGCCGCCTGTATGGCTGTTTACTGTGTTTTCATACCATTGGTATTCAATATCTGATTCACTGATTCCGGTAGCTGTCGCTATAACAGACAGATTGCCGGATATGTTACCTTGGGTAACTGTTGTGGACGCGGCAGGTTGTGTATCAAAGCGCAAATCATCCACCGCGAGAGCTGAAACGAAAAACGCCAACCCCATAACGGCTGTAAACGCCAGCACCAAGCTAAATATTTTTTTCATCAACAAAAACCCCCTGCGTGACGACCGCAATAGCCGTCATCATCTATATCGTCTATTATACACTAAACATTAGCAAATTTCAATTAGAAAAAATGTAAGGCAATTTTATTTTTACAAAGTTTCGCTTGACAAAACCCCATAACAGCAGTACAATAAAAATATGGAAGGCAGTCCGCATCGCGGAACGCCCAAATTGAACGATTTCACAAAGTAACCGCACCTTTGGACCGGAGGCGGTTACTTTGCATTTATGGATGTCAGCCACATTATCAAAAATAGAATCAGCAACTGTCGAATTACTGTGTATAAAATCCGTATCCACTTACGCAAAGACCTCGCCTCCTTTCTGCCCGTTAAACACGGGCTAGGGAGGCGGGCGTTCCGCTCCACTTTCTGCCTTCACATTGTAATGTTAATGTAAGTTTTATGAAAAGTCAATAGAAATGTTAAAATCGCGGCGGAGGTAATTTTCAAAAGGAGTGGACAAATAGCGTTTAGTGTGATATAATGTCAATATGAGAAGAGCAGAAATAAGTGAGAAAAAGAGATGTCCGAAATGCGGAGCAATAGACAGTCAGATGAGAAATGGCTGTAATCG
>WRJE01000017.1 GCA_009782385.1 Oscillospiraceae bacterium
GGCTGCCGCGGTGTTTGAAACCGTATAAACAAGTGTTTTACCCTCAAAAGTTATATCCGTTGCCGTCAGCTTATTCATTTTTAACGACAGTGTATCCAGCTTCGCGCCAACGGCATATACCGGAGCGGACGCTTCGCTCGTCAACGCTCCGCTTTCGGTCGTCAGCGTCACGTCACCTCTCTGCACCCATCCGCCCGAAGCGAGCCTCACCCAATCCCCGTTACCCGCCACAGCCGTCACATAATCTTTCTGGTCTTTAATAAGTTCTGCTTTCGGGCCGCCCGTGGTTGTATTGTTGGGATACACAAAAGCGTTATTCGATGTAACCGCCGCGTAATACGGCGCGTTCGGAGTTATTGATATAAGCGCACCGCCCGCGTCGCGCGAATAGCTGTTGTTTTTATAGGTCATAGTATATTTCGGCGTTCCTATTGTAACTAATTTTCCGGTTTCCGCCGTTGTCGGGAAAGTGTATTGATAGGTGTAAGTTGTCGGATACGCGCCGCTGCCCGGCGAGGTTTTTGAAGCAGGTGTCATGTCATATGTCTTTCCGCCTATCGTTACCTTTACCGCCGCGCCAATCGGGGCGGTGCAGTTCAGCGTTACCGTTTCGCCCGGTCTGCGGTACTCGTTCGCGCTCTTCGGGAACACCGAACCGGCAACGATGCCGATGGTACTCATGGGCGTTGCGGGTGTTATGGGGTCAGTTTTGCGGGTTATTGACACTGTAACGGCTGTCTGCCCGTCTTGAGTGAACTTAAAGTTATTCGCGCCGATTTTAAGGGTTGCGTAATAACCGAAATATCCCTCTTTTGAAATATCCTTTACCTCCGCGCCGTTGACAAGCAGTTTCTTTCCGGGGTCACACGTTCCGAGAATATAATACGCCGCCTCTTTGGTTGTGAAGCTCTGAGATATAGGTCGTCCGACTTTCAGCCGCCCGAGCTGGGGCGCGGGCATCTTAAACTCACCCGCCACAGGCACGGAAGATATTGCGTTTGCCGCTTGCGTCTCGAACACCAGAGACACGACTTCCTTTGCCGCGCTGCTCTTCAACAGCGTTGAATACCTGTAATGGATAACGCCCTTTACCTCCGGATACTTGGCGTTGAGTTCCGCCTGCCGCGCAATCTCCTTGGCATCGTACCATACGCTGTCGGATTTCGCGTCTTCAACGCGGTAAATGCCCTTTCCTATATACAGCTTAACATTCGTGTCTTTCACTACATCAGCCCACCACGGCACGAGCTTTGCGTAATCCGCGACATTGAACCCGATGTTCCAGTAAATCTGAGGGGCGATATAGTCGAGCCAGTTATTCTTTACCCATTTGCGCGTGTCGGCATAATCCTGCGAATATGACTGTTTGCCGTTTGTGTCGCTTCCCAAATTGTTCGATGCTTTGTTTGCCCATATCGCGAACGGGGACACGCCGAACTGCGCGTCCGACCGCGCCGCCTTGACGGCTTTATAGGTTTCCTCTATGAGCTTATTTACATTGTCGCGCCGCCAGTCGGCCTTGTTCGAGAATCCCGAGCCGTATTTTTTATACGTTGCCTCATCGTTAAAATCCGTGCCGGGGTAGAAATAATCGTCAAAGTGAATACCGTCAACGTCATACCTTTTCACAAGTTCAACACAGCCGTCTATGATAAGTTTTCTGACCTCCGGTATACCGGGGTTAAAGTAAACCCTGCCGTCCGTATGCGCTACTGTCCAACCGGGGTTCTTTCTCGCCGGATTGCTCGCGGCAAGTTTTGAGAGGTCGTGGTTCTTGTTTGCCGCCGTTCCCTGTGTTACCCTGAACGGATTTATCCAAGCGTGTATCTGCAAGCCGCGCTGATGAGCCTGTTCGACCCAGTAGGCGAACGGGTCAAAGCCGCCCGCCGGAGCCGTACCCTGCGTTCCGGTGAGATAACCCGACCACGGAAAGATGTCGGATTTGTAAAAAGCATCGGCGGTTGGGCGCACTTGAAGTATAACGGCGTTGTAACCGAGTTCTGTAATAGTGTCGAGTATGCTGTCCGTCTCTTTTTTCAGCTGGTCGGCGGTTAGTCCGGACTTGCTTGGAAAGTCCAGATTCTGAACAGTCGCCACCCATACGGCGCGGAACTCCTGTTCCTGCGCCGCCAGTGAACTTGACGGTGCGGAAAGTGCTGTCAGCAGGACAGCGGCTGCAAACAGTGACAAAACAAATTTTCTCATAAGTTACCTCCGGTGCGGGCGGTCTGACCCGTCCGCCGCTTTACGGCTTAATATCTAATCATCGTCTCCTATCACCAAGTTGAACTCAAGGTTTTCCATTTCCTCTTGATAATCTTCGCCGCACTCAATCAGCATATCATCGTCTTCATCGGCTACAATCCAATTCGCAACCACTTTCTTGCCAATGGCATTCGCGTCCATCAGTCTCAGCATATTGTAGATTTGTTTGGTCGTTGAGCTGTTGAAATACTCCATCGCGCAGTCAAAAGTGAGTTCGGTAAAGTCGGATGAAAGATATTTTTTGAGCCATTCGTTTATTTCATCGAAAAAGCTGAATATATCTTCGAGATAGCTCTCGCCCTCAAAGCGAATATAGCTCTTTTCTTCATCAATCAGGACGTATGGAGCTGTTTTTGTTCTCTCCCTCTCTAATCTGTAAGCCACTGTCATACAACCTCCTGAGCAATTTCTACATACATTGAAAAATAAGATAATTTCTCGTCAATCATCTCAAACGAATAGCCAATCGGAGCTGTCGCGCGTCTTGCGATTTCAATAAGCCCTAACCCAACTCCCTTACTCTCGGGGTTATCGTTTTCACCGCGCAGTCTCTCTTTATGATACTGCCTCAGCTCTTTTTTGTCAAGTGAATTCAGATGATCTATCCGACCCTTAACAAGTGCCATGCTCTCGTTCTTAATGGCGTTTCCGGTCTGGATAAAGTATGTTCTGCCTCTATTTCCCAATATCAGCATTCCTGTCGATACTTCTTCTCTCTCCGTTGTGCCGTACTGCTCTTTTTCCGCCGAATACATGAGCATATTGGTGACTTGTTCCACAAAAACCGAGAAAATAATCTTAGATGCCTTTCCCGACAATTCATCATGTGACAAACTGGTCTTAACCATTTCGGCAATGCCTTTAACGCCATCGTCCCACATAGGGCCGCTGTAGCTGACGTTAATGTTCATTTCCTTGAACTTATTGCTATACTCCCGCATATTCAGTACCATGCCATTCACTCCTCAAAATTAATAAATGTATAACGGTTACGCCCGTTCTGCTTCGATTGGTATAATGCCTTGTCCGCCTGCTTGATATATTCGCCCCAACTATGACCGTGTTCCACATCACTTGTCGTTATTCCAATGGAAACAGTAACGTGACCGGCGACTTCGTTCTTTTCGTGCGGGATACTGCGCGTTCTTACATTTTCAAGTATTTTTTCGGCAATCATCCTAGCTCCGCTCTCATCGGTATCCGGCAAAACCACCGAAAACTCTTCGCCTCCGTAACGAGCCACAAAATCATCGGCTCTGAAAAGGCTGCCTTTCAGCGTTTCCGCAACGGCTTTCAGGCATACATCCCCATCGCTGTGACCGTATGTGTCGTTGTACTTTTTGAAATAGTCGATGTCTATCATCATCAGGCTGAGTATTCCGCCGGAACGCGCGAGAGATTTAATAATACGCTTTAAGCTGTCCTCCATGAACCGCCTGTTATAAATCCCGGTAAGCGCGTCGAAATGAACCTTATCAAGCAAGTCGTGCTTGCTCGTGTTCAAGTTTCCCGATGCCCGGTCTGAGAGTTTTGTGACTCTGCGAAGTTGTTTCAGAAGTCTGCCGTATTCTTTCACAATCTCATCGTACCGATTCTTCTCGACTGCCGCGCCGCTCTTCAACTCGGAAGAGTATAAAACGGCATTGTCAAGGATTATTTGCTCATCGCTGAATATATCGTCCATATCGCACCTCCACTTTTTGTTACGGCTTGAATGTTACAAGCTGAAAATCATCGCGCCTTGGCTGCTCTCCTTGATGTTCTTGAAACGCGTCCCATATCTTGCCGGATATATCTGCCTGTTTTTCGTTATGGTTCTCAAGGACAATCCGTTCAAATTCCTTAAATCCATACTGCTTGCCTCGGTCGCCGCCGATTTGATCGGACATTCCGTCCGATGCTATGTAATACTTGTTGTCAGGATTTGAGGGTATATTGTGAACGATGACTTCGTCTTTGCCTTTCAGTCTCCCTTCGCCGACATATACAGACTGCCCTTTATATCGCTTGACCTCATTGCCGTCGCAGACAAATACATTGGTGTTCCCCGCCGACATGGTAATGCTGCCGTCCTTGGCGATAAACAACACGGCAAGGTCGCAGCCGTCGTTGACGTTCATGCTTAAATCACCGCTTCTCTCCACGTGCAGAACATAGGCAAGCCTCCGGTCAAGGTCATACAGAATTTGCGCGGTGTCATTATGCCTTTTATCAGTAACCGCAGTTTCAAACGCGCTTACAACCAACATAGTCAGCAACGCGCCCGGCGTTCCATGACCTGTGCAGTCACACACGCAGAGAACCGTGCCGTCATCGAAGTTTTTCGCCCAATAAATGTCGCCGCCCACAACATCGCGCGGCTTCCATATAACGGAATAATCCGAAAACGCCTCATCCAGCACACTGTTGGTCGGCAGAAGATTCTTTTGAATTTTACTTGCGTAGTTAATGCTCTCCATAATCGTTTCCGCAGTTTTCTCCGCTTCTTCAATCATAGTTTTCAATTTTCCCACCATAACGCGCAGCGACTGCGCCAGCACACCCACTTCATCTTCGCGTTCGATGGTTAACGATGTGTCAAGCGCGCCTTTGGAGACGGCCTCGGAGTATTTTACAGTGGCGGATAAAGCCTTGGTAATTCCGCGCACAACTAACCAAATAATGCAAGCCTGCAGAATTATCAGAAGCACGGCAAGGATTGTATTATACACAGCCAGATAATTAGTTGCTTTATAAAACTCATTGACCGGGCAGACAACAACGGCGAACCAATCCGTATAATGGCTTCGTTCGGCAAAAGCCATATACCGTATGCCGTCTCTCGTTATCTCAAAATCCAATTTGCCGCCGCCCTCGGTTATCAGCAAAAGCTGCTCAACTGTTTCCTCGGGCATATCATCGCCGATTATTTCTTCTGTTCTGTGCCCGATGATAGTACCGCTTCCGTTTGAAATCATGGCGTGACCGTGATTGCTCAACAGACTGACGGGAACGACATAATGGTCGTTCAATTCGTCCAGCCGTATAACGGTTAACGCCACGCCGATGATAGTGCCATCATCCGCGTTAATCACGGGAATGGAAAGGAACGTCACAAGCCGCTCGGTCTGACGGCTTATTTCAACCTCTGAAATGAAAAAATTACCCTTCATGCTCTCTTGAAAATACTCGCGGTCAGCCCTCTCCTGACCTGTGCTGCCGGAAGTGCTGGCAACAATGACACCGTCTTCGTTCAAGACGGTTATGCTGTTGTAAATGCTGTGCTGTTCCACAAGAGCCATTATGTAACCCTCTACCAACTCTTCAGAGGCTTCATCCCCCAGTAAGAGATGCTTGACGGACGGGGCAACGGAGAGAGCCGCCAAATCCAACTGCGCCTTTGATATGACCATATCAATATTCTCGCGCAGATTCTCCGCAGACCGCAATCCGTCCTCCATAAACGCGTCAATAACTACATTGGAGGCGGCGCGGTGACTGAGAACTCCCATAATCAAGCTGCCTAAAATTAAAGAGCATAAAATAGGTATCAGCAGCTTTGCGTGTACTGTTTTCAACATCAATTCTTACGTCCTTCCATGTTTTAGACTTGAACTCATTTCAAGTCGCCCTCAAATTACTATTATACAATTTTAGGAATGATTTGTCAAATGAAATTTTATAAGGGTGAGCCAAGGGTGAGTTTGTAGGGCATGGAAGCCCAACCCTACGGGAATCGCGAATTTGTAGGGTGCGACGCCCTCGGCGCACCGTCTTATCCGTCCTCAGTATAAAAGCCTGTAGTCATTAAAACTACAGGCTTTTTGTTGGAGGCGCCACCCGGATTTGAACCGGGGAATCGGGGATTTGCAGTCCCCTGCCTTACCACTTGGCTATGGCGCCACTTATAATTAACAATTAACAGATAACAATTAACAATGGACAAATTGTGTGTGAGTAAGTGTAGGGCGCGGTGTCTTCACCGCGCCTGGTAATTATGGAGCGGAAGACGGGATTCGAACCCGCGACTTTCACCTTGGCAAGGTGACACTCTACCACTGAGTCACTCCCGCGAAATCTTTGGTGCCTCCGAGCGGAATCGAACCACCGACACGAGGATTTTCAGTCCTCTGCTCTACCAACTGAGCTACAGAGGCAAATTTGCTGATGTTACAAGGGTTACAGCGTTTTGTCTTTTGAAAATCCTACCTAAAAACCGAGGATTATTCGCTTGCCGAAACCGATGACCTTTTCTATTATACACACGGGGAATATTTATGTCAAGCGATTTTGTAAAAATATTTCGCAAGTTTTGACGCTTGGCGTAACCCCTGCAAAAATTTCACACGAAATAAATAAGTATTTTTGCGAAAACACTTTACAAATAACTGCTTGTTTGTTATAATGCTATTCGGCGCGGGGGTATAGCACAGCTGGGAGTGCGCTCGGTTCGCATCCGAGAGGTCAGCGGTTCGAATCCGCTTATCTCCACCACCGAAGATGTCAAGCACGAGACAAGCAATTTCTAAAGGAAATTTTTGTTGATGCTTGGCATCTTATTTTTGTTTGTCTTATTACTCCGGCACTAAACATCAGACAATTCTTACTTGTCTTTTTGCCTTGCACTTTGTGCGGCAATAGCAATATCACGTTGATTTCACCACCTCAAAAAATTTTTTCAAATTTTTTTCAAAAAACACTTGACAAACAAATTGTACTGTTGTATTATTGTACTATAGTGTTAACACATTGGCACAAAAAGGGAGGTGAAATCATGGATTTCGATAACGGGATACCTATTTACAGTCAGATAACAGAGCTTATCAAAAGGCGTATCGCTTCGGGTGAACTGTCTCCGGGTGATAAAGTTCCGGCGGTGAGAGAGCTTGCGATTGAAATGGGAGTTAATCCCAACACAATGCAAAAGGCGTTGGCGGCATTGGAAAATGAAGGCTTACTGCACGCCGAACGCACCAGCGGAAGGTATGTTACGTCAGATACTGAGGTTATTGAGCAATTAAAACGAGGTATGCTGAACAAAGAGGTAAACCGATTCGCTGAGGGAATAAAAGCGTTAGGCTGTACACTCAGCGACGCGCTTGAATCGTTAAACAAAATACTTGTATAGGGGAAAAGATTATGAAAAAAACCATTGCGGCAATCTGTTTTGCCGGGCTGTGCCTAGTATTGGCGGCGTGTACCGTTAATATAGGTACGGGGAGGACATCGGTGATGAGAGGCGACAAAAACATTACGGCTAATGAAGTAACCTTGTCGGACACGGAATATGAATTGATTGTAGAGGATATAAATTTCAGAACGTATTCCAACAGCAAGCCCAAGGTAATCACCGTCAGAGAGGGCGGAAACGGAAAGGTTACGCTCTCAGCCGATAAGAACATCCTTGACACAATAACGGTTACTGTTGATAATAACAGAATAACCGTCAGCGGCGACAGGTCGAAGAGCTATGACGCTTCTGAGTTCGACTTGCGGGTTAACGGAAAGGTAAACGCCTTTTCAATCAACGGCGGCTTTGAGTTGTATATGGACTCACCATCGGTTGACAGCTTCAAAGGCACTGTAAACGGCGCGGTTAACGCCGATATGGCTTTCGGCAGTCTTAACAGTTTTTCGTTGACGGTAAACGGAGCGTGCAATATCAACCTGACAGGCGAAACCGAAAGGTCAAAAATCGAGTTGAACGGCGCGGGAAATATTACGGCTTTTGATTTTCACACTGTCAACAGCAGTATTGAGCTCAACGGCGCGGGAAAAGCCGATGTATACGTTACCGACACTCTTAACGTTGGTATGAACGGAGTTGGAAGCGTTACTTATGATGGAGACCCCGCGACCGTCAACAGAGATAGTTCAAGTTTTCTCGGCACTATAAAGAAAAGATAAAGGAGGACAGGAATATGTCAACAATACTCAGCATACAGAATGTCAGCAAGACGTACAACAAGCAAGTCGCGTTGGAAAATGTCAGTTTTAATGTGTACAGCGGTCAGATAGTGGGGCTGCTCGGTCCGAACGGGAGCGGAAAGACAACTCTGATTAAAATCATCAACTCTTTGATTACCAACTACGAGGGCGAAATAAGCATATGCGGGCATGAACCCGGTATTGCCGCCAAGGGCTTGACTTCATATCTTCCTGATGTGGAATTTCTAAGAAAAGACCTGCGTGTCTCAACCGCGCTCAAGCTCTACGCCGACTTCTTTTCCGATTTTGATATAGCAAAGGCGCGTGAGATGCTCGTTCTCGTAAAACTCAACGAGCGGCAGATAATCCGCACAATGTCAAAAGGCATGAAAGAGAAACTCCAGCTCGTGCTTACCATGTCGCGCAGAGCCATGCTGTACATCTTCGATGAGCCGATTGCGGGCGTTGACCCGGCGGCGAGACAGTATATACTTGACACCATAATCCGCAACTACAACGAAAAAGGCGCGATACTGTTTTCAACACACCTGATAACAGATGTAGAGGGTTTAATATCACGCGCAGTATTCATTAAAGAGGGACGTATCGTACTCGACGGCGAAGCAGACGCAATACGCGCCGAGCGCGGTATGTCAATAGATCAACTGTTTAGGGAGGAATTCAAATGTTAGGGAAATTGATGAAATATGACATCATGTTCGGCGCGAGAAAATACGCCTTCATGGCCGCGCTGACGGCGGCACTGCTGATTATCGCCTTTGCGGCGAACTCGCTGAACGCTGAACTCATAGCGGGATTTTCAATATTCTTCGCAATAATAGCGACTGTTGTGTACAGCGTAATGTATTTGGTTATAAGCATACAGCATCTGTCCACGCAACTATGCTCAAAAGAGAGTTATCTGGGATACTCATTGCCGGTATCGGCACATTCACTGGTATTGAGCAAGCTGCTCTGCATTCTGATTTGGGGTATCGTTACAACCGTGCTGACAATCTTCTTCTGGACGGTAGGAATCGGCGGCATAGCTATGGCGGATTCGGGTTATTCACTGGGTCAGATGTGGCAGGAAATCACAAGCGCGATGCAGCAAAGCGGTATCGGCGACAGCAGTCTCAGGAGTATGCTTTGGATGCTGTTGAGTATCGGTATATCATCCTCGGTAATGTTTGTGTGCCTTCTCGGTTTCTGCGTGTCTCTGACAAATGTACCGTTTCTTAAAGAGCGCGGCATCGGCACGGTAACCGGAGTTGTCGGATTCTTCGTAATCCCGTCTGTGGTTTATTATATCATGGGAAAAGTCGGAGAACTGTTTTACGGAAACGGCGGTGCGGCTATCGAAGCGTTCGACTCGGTGTTTGACGTTACAATCAGGAATGTCGGCATATACTACACCTTGGCAACGGCACTGGTATCGGCGGTAATATACTTTGCCACGGTGCGTATTGTCGAGAAACACAGGTTTATAGGATAGACAGCAATTCCTTAACCGCTTCCCCCGCGTCCGGCTCACCGAACACGGCACTGCCGGCAACAAATAAATCCGCTCCGGCTCTATGCGCTCCCGCGATGGTATGCCTGTCAATACCGCCGTCAACGGAGAGTATACAGCCGGGGTTCTTCTTGTCCAAAATCGCGCGGACACGCGCGATACGCGCGTTACCGTCCGGGTCGTAATGCTGACCGCCGAATCCGGGCGGTACTGTCATTATCAAAATCAAATCGCACAGTTCGGCGTAATCCTCAATTACGTCCGTATCCGTATCCGGCTTGACGGAAAGCCCCGCTTTTAATCCCATATCGCGGATTTCTGCCAGCAATCCGCGCAGTTCGTTCACGGGAACGGCTTCGTAATGCACGGTCAGCCAATCCCCGCCCGCTTCCGCAAACGCCTTTATATATCGATCCGGATTGTTTATCATGAGGTGAACATCCAGCGTCATACCCGAGGTTTTAGCGAGAGATTCTATAACGGGTATACCCACGGATATGTTCGGAACGAACATACCGTCCATGACATCTATATGCAAAACGCTCGCACCCGCGGCTTTAACGGCTTCGAGCTGCGGTTTAAGGTCATAGAAATTCGCGGCAAGAAGTGACGGTGCTATTTGAGGTGTCATGTTATTATTACCTTTCTTTAGCGGACAGTAAGAACCGTCAAGGAATCAACATTTTGATTCCTTGACAGTGTATTATATCTATTGCAAAGACGCTATAGTGTTCTCGGTGACAACGACAATGGTCTTGAACGCGCTGTGGAGAAGGTATTCTGAAATGGCTTCCAGAACCTCTTTTATATGGGTCGGCCACGGTTTTTCGCGCAATTCGGTCAATATGTCCTTTGCCGTGTTCTTGTTAAACTTCATACACGCGGCTTTTATGACAATCAACTTTTCGCGCAGATATTCCTTGTCGCTGTCCGAGATTTCATTGTTAATAGATTTTTCATGGGGTTTTATCTTATCGACTACCGAATGTAACGCACTCAACAACGCGGGTGTTTGCGATAATATAAGGTCTTTATCGCCTTTCCTGCCCGCCTGCTCCAGCTTGAGCGCGACACTGGAGAGCTCTATTTCGCCGATGTTGGCAAGCGCGCTCTTCATTCCGTGAATTGCGGTAATATACAAATGCAAATGATTTGTGTCTTCGGAGTCAATATATTCGTGAATGCTCTCGAGTATGGGAACGGCTTTTTCGGCATCGCGCACAAAAGCCTCGACCATTTCGGGACTTAGGAGCATCAGCGGCGTTGAAGATGTTCCGTACATCATCCGCTCCTCTTTTTCGCGGCGGGCGGCTTCGATGACCTCGGGGGGCTGCTTATCTCGAATCATATCGTTCAGCAAAGCGTTCATTTCGCGCGAGTCAATCGGTTTCGAGATAAAGCCGTCAAATCCGTTTGCCAAGAATATTTCAGATTGCCCGGTAACCGCGTTGGCTGTCAGAGCGACGATGGGTTCGTTGTATCCAATTTCTCGAAGAATCTTTGTCGTCTCCATGCCGTCAAGATACGGCATCATGTGATCCATAAAAATTACATCATATGTATGGCCGTTTTTGATTCTTTCAATGGCTTCGTACCCGCTCGCAACAACTTCGATTTTCAAGCCGTATGGCAGCATCAGCCCCTTGGCAACATACAGGTTAGATTCCACATCGTCTACAACAAGAACATGACCGTATGGCATATATTCGCGCATAATTTGACCTTTTTGCATTTTTGACGAGCGTTGGAACTGTAGTTTCCTCAATTTTTCTGTCAGCTCCGCGCCGCATATGGCTGTGCCGATGCGTTTTTGCGGTATACGCACGGTGAACAGCGAACCCCTGTTTTTCTCGCTTTCAACGGTAATCTCGCCGCTCATCAAATCCACAAGGCTCTTTGTTATGCTCATGCCAAGCCCTGTGCCAACGGTAGCGCGGTTCGCCTCTCTGTTAAAGCGCGTATATTCGTCAAAGAGGATTTCCATCTGCTCTTCCGACATACCCTGCCCCGTGTCGCTGACTTTGAAAACCAACGTTATGTTGTCCGGGTCGTCAGCGTCCGCTTCATACGTGACCGACATATTGATTTCGCCTTTGTCCGTATACTTAAAGGCGTTGGAGAGTACGTTGTTCAGCACCTGTTTAATGCGGAGTTCATCGCCGTAGACATCAAGCGGCATATCCTCGTGCATATCGAGCTTGAATGTCAGCGGTTTACTCTCGTACCTAAGGCGGTTAAGCTGCACAGTATCATTGATAAGACTGGGAATATCGTATTTGACGGGATTTAGTTCCAGTTTGCCCGCCTCGATTTTGGAGAGGTCTAAAATATCGTTGATAATATTCATCAGCCAGCTGCCGGAATCGTATATTTTGTTGAACGCTTCTTCGGTGTCGGGCATATGATTCTTTTCTTGAAGTTGGATTTCCGCCACGCCTAAAATCGCGTTCATCGGAGTGCGGATTTCGTGGCTCATACTGGCAAGGAACAGGCTCTTTGTGCGATTGCTGTGTTCCGCCATTTCCTTTGCGGTAATCAAATCAAGTTCGGAGGCGTGCATTTGGAACGCGCCGTTCATTATATTTGCCAAGAGTTTTATCATATCCACTTCGTTTTCTGTCCACTCAACTCCGACCTCGCGCGAATAGTCAACCGCCCCGTACAGTTCATTTTCTATAAAGATTGGTGTTATAATATAATTACTTGAACCGGTTCTGTACGGCGTTATAGCTCTGTCTACTTCGGGAATTTGAGGGGTTAGACAAATCACGTTTTCTCTCCGGTTAACCAATACGTCTAAATATTGCTTGGCAACCGTAAATGTGCCGCCGATATGTGACGGCAAGTCGTAAGCCGGATTCAGCCACTCGTGTTCGCAGGAAAGAATCCCTTTATCAGGACAGTTTCTATAAAACAGCAGCTGCGTTACTCCCAAAAATTCTCCGACTTTTTTCAGAGTTTCTGATATTGCTATGTTAATATCCAATCCCGACAAGAATTTTCTGGATATATCCGTCATCAACGCCTGCTGCTCAACTTGTTTGTCAAGCGATTTAGTGACATCCTTCATTTCCGTTATGTCAAAGGCCTGCTGAAGATGGACTATACTTCCGTCCGGCCATGTTATATAGCGGGATATGTGCTGTATATCACGCTGTGTCCCGGGATAATATTGTTCCCACACGACTGTCTCATCGGGGTTATCCTTCAATGTGTAACACGGGCAGTAATCGCATCTCCCGTTCATGTCTTCGCTCTGTATGACCTTATAGCAAATCCGCCCGATGCAGTCATCGTCAAGACCAAGTATCTCTACCAGTTTATCGTTAATGAAGAGAATTTCATCGGTTTTCGGGTCGGTAACATAAATCATGGAATCGAGCTTGTTGCAGACGTTAACAACATTGTCGAGCGCGCGGTGCGTCTCTTCCATCTCCGCCTGTTTCTTCGCGAGCTCCCCGGCTGCCGTTATATCCTGCCATACCTCAATAAAGCCGACATCCTTGCCGTCTATGTCTTTTAATATCTCTATATTGGCCTGATACTGTCTGTCGCCATGGGAGAAATGTGTTCTGTTCTGTCCGCGCTTGATACAGACGACACCGCAGTTTTCGGTATCGCAGATGTTAGCCCCAAAAGTATTGCAGGGCAAGCCCAGCACATCTTGATGTTTGACATCCATAAACCGCTCAAGGGCGGTATTGATAAATGTCAACTTCATGTCGTTATCGGTAACGGAGACCGGAAGCGGCAGCGCGTTGAGGATTGACTTGTACCAATGGGCGAGATTTTCTGATTTCTTTGTCTCCTCGCGGATTCTTTCGAGCATTTCTTTCTCTTTTAATAAGTTGCGGAAAAAGCCGATGACATGGGGTTCGTTTTTATGTGTAACGCGCACAAGAATGACCTCGCAAGGGAGCGGCTTTCCGCTGAGTGTTTGGTGCATCCACTCAAAACGCTGATACCCGGTGTCAAACGCTTTTTGGATATACTTGTTTTTCATAATTGACGAACGCTCGCCGCCGGGCTGAAACTCCGGTGAAAGCTCGGTAAATCTCTCCAGATATTCTTCCTTGCTTGATACTTCAAAAGCGTTAACCGCTTCTTCGTTGATACTGGTGACCTTACAATCCTTTGTCCATGTGTTGATATACATCGGCGTGACATCGAGAATAAGCTGTGTGCGCTCTTCGGCTTCTGTCAAATCTTTCATAATGCCTCTGAATCTACTGCTGATTGTATTTGCCGTAAGCACGGCAATAGTTATGCACACCGCCAACACGAACAGGGTTATAATCAAACCGTTGAAAATGAACGCCGTTATTTCGGCATCATCGGGTTTATAAACATTGATTAAGAAAATACCGACAACTTCACCGTCCGCGCCAATCAGCGGGGAGTAATATGTAATCGTACTTTTCCCCAAAATTTTCATTTCGCCGTGATGCGTTCCACCTGACATAACGGTTTCATATATTTCCGCCGAAACCGCCGTATCAATCGCGTATGCCCCGTTGTCGTCAATAGCGGTCGTTGAGACGAGTTCATTGCCCCAATAGAATGAATATTCACATCCCGCAATACTTTTGAACTCGTTAACAAAGGCGGAGGAATCCAATCTGAATCCCACGGACACCGTTCCTACAAGCTCATTATTTCTATTGTATACGGGAACTCCCGTTCGCATAGAGAGCCGGATGACCTCGCCCCACTCATAGGCTGTCTCGGTTTTGCCCACAAGCGCGTTAGCCGTGCTTTGCTGCCAAGAAATGTCATCGCCGTAAACATTCGGTTCATGTGTTCTGGCGAGAACAATTCCATTTTCATCCGTTACGGTGCAAAAGCTGAAGTCGGAAATTAGATTCAGTCTTCCCGCAACGTACAATATTCTTTCGGTGTCTTTATTGCCGATCGCGTCAACCAACTCAGAGTTTTCGGCAAGCCCAACCGCCGCCATCCGCGACATTGCCTTGAATGAATCAATTTCTTTATTTGCCGTTGCCTCAGCCATTTGTATTATATTGTCCATATTGCTTTTTGTGTCATTGTTAAAAAGAATTACAGATGAAATAATGACGGCTACGGAACACAGAACCGTTAAAAATACCATTGGAATAAGTATGGTTTTTCTAATATTCATAACGACTGTTTCACCTCCGCGAACATATCGTTGATTTCCATAAAGACATCTACTAATGTCGGGTCGAAGTGTTTGCCCTTGCTTTCTGCTATAATGCCGACCGCTTTCTCGTGCGAGAACGCGAGTTTATAAGGGCGTTCGGATACCAGCGCGTCATAGACATCGGCAATAGCCATAATACGCCCCTGCAGAGGAATATACTCACCCTTCAAGCCGCGCGGATAACCCGAACCGTCCCAGCGTTCGTGGTGACAGCCGGCAAAGAGCTTCGCGTTATGCAGAAACACCTCATCGCCCGATTCCTCGATAATGCCGTCGATAAACTTCTCACCCTCTTCGGCGTGAGTTTTCATTATCTCAAATTCCTCGGTTGTGAGACTGCCCTTTTTATTCAAAATCGAGTCCGATATTTTAACTTTTCCGATGTCGTGCAAACGCGCGGATGAAATAATCATTTCTTCATTCCACGTATTTATCTCGTCTGTATAGACATTCCGCTCTTTCATGGCACTAAGCAGCAGCTTTATGTAATTTGTTGTGTTCACGATGTGACTGCCCGTCAGTTCATCGCGGCTCTCTACCATATTCGCCAGAACGGATACCATGCTGTGCTGCAATCTGAGCAGTTTTGAAGTTCGCTCGCGCACCAAGCTCTCAATGTCAAGATGCGATTTTATGCGTTTAAGTAAAACCGGTTCGGAAAAAGGCTTGGTAACAAAATCCACAGCTCCCAAATCGAAGCCGAGAGCCTCTGTTATAGAGTCGTTGCGTCCGGTCAGAAATATAACGGGAATATCCGCATACGCGCCCGACTTTAATCGCCTGAGAGCTTCAAATCCGTCCATATCGGGCATTTCTATATCAAGAAGAATTAAATCGGGGGTGACATCTTCTAACAGCTCAAACATATTGACGGCAGACGCGAGCGTAAACACGTTATAGCTCCCGATAAGAGAGCTCTCCGCCGAAATTAAATTTACATCGTTGTCATCAACTACAAAAACCGTTTTTGCCACATATTTCACCGCTTTTCACGTATTGACTTCTTTATCTGATAAACTATAATGTTATAAAACAGAAATATTATAACATACCAACAAACAGATTACAACCCCGTTTTTGGCATTATCACGAAATATTAAAGGGAATTTTTACCTCGTTTATAAATATTCATAAATGCGCCAATCGTCATCATTGCTCCACGACCCGAACGCCTCGCCGCAATCATCACGCAGAAACATCTCTAAAATCTCGTGAAGCAAGTTATCCGATTCGGCGGCGAACAGTTCGTCAACGCCCATCCAAGCGTTCGCGCCCTCTTTAGTCTCTTTAAGAAGCTCTCCGTCAAAGTCCGAGGTTTTATAGAGGAATGTCAGATACCTGCCGTGATTTACCGTGTTTGTCCAGTGAATGACCCCGCAGCTTTTAAGGTTTCGGACATTTAAGCCCGTTTCCTCTTTCGCTTCGCGCACCGCGCTTGCGTAAAAACTCTCGCCGTCTTCGACATGACCGCCGGGGAACGACCAGCCGCGCCAATTCTTTACGCGGTTCTGGGCAAGCACCTTGCCTGTTGCCATATCTTGTATGAATATCATATTGGTAATTTCAACATTGTTCACTGTTTTACCGTCCATTCCGTTATATTCACATACGGATTGCCGTAAATCGGTTTTATGCCGCTGACCTCACTCCAATGCGTGAGGGCGTATTCCCGCTTGAACACAAGGGGTGCTATGGGCATTTCATCGAGAAAAACCGAGTAACCATCGGTTATTGATGTGCCTGTCGCCGTTGGCGGATTAAGCCAGCGTGTGAGCGGAAAGTCCGCCGTCAGTGTGATTTTATCGCAGTACATCTCATATTCGCCGTTTGATATGGCGGCTTTATAGTCCAACTCCGCCATCGGGGTTACTATGACGTTAACACCCGCTCGTAAAAGCTCTCTCGCCAGATAAATGGCGGTTAACGCCGCACGGGTGTCCTGTTCGTCCGTGATTATCCTAACCGTAAACGGCACTGTTGACCGCCCCGAAGTAAAATCCAGAAACCCATCGTTGTTTACGTCCTCGATACCCAGTTCCTCCATGACGCTCGCGAAGTACATAAGGTCAAAGCCGCTTCCCGATTCACGCACAGACGGAGGCACGGGCAATACGACCGCATCGGCGGCTCTGCCAAAAATCTTTGTTGCGAGACCCTCGCGGTCAAATACGGACGACAACGCCTTTCTCACACGGTTGTCGGACAGCAGGGGATGTGAGGTGTTAAAGCCGATATAATACATAGTGGGCGTGGGATACTCCCAGATGTCGTAGTCGCCGCCGAAAAGAACGGCGTAATCATCGTTTGCATCGGTTGTAACTATGCTGACATCGCCTGTTCCCATGAGATATGTCATATATTCGGGCTTGTCCGCCGAAACCAGTTCAATATGCCCGAGCGGAAGGTTCTTGTTCTCCCAATGTCCGGCAAACGGGACTAAAAAATGTCTGTCTTCCTCTTCCTCAGCCTCGTATGTGTAATAGCCCGTACCCGCCCAAGGAAACCCGCTGTTATCCGCGCTCACTATTGGGAACGTCAGCAGGGCGGCGAAACGCGGGTTGGGTTCGCTCAAGGTTATAACAATACCTTCATCGGCGGCGGTGACGGAGGTCACGCGGGAAAGCCGCGCGGAGTAGGGCGATGCGGGCGAACGGGCAATCTCTATCGAGCTTATAACGTCATTAACGGTCAGCGGCTCGCCGTTGTTGAAATAAACGCCGTCTCTAAGGGACAGAGTGAAAACTTGGTTGTCATCACTGCTGACGGAGCGGCAGAGACGCTCGTGAATGTTGAAATCCTGATCCAACACAAAAAGGCTGTCATACATTAAAGCGTACAATTCGCGGGTGAGGCGGTCGTAGGTCAGCAGCGGGTGTGCGCGGTCGCCCGGATTCCACGCTATGCCGAACATACCGCTGCGGGGGTTTCTGTATGTTATCGACCATGACTCAGGCGTGGGGGTCGCGTCCGTTTCAGGCTCAGGCGCGGAAGTATCAACGGGCGGCTCGTTAAGAGTACAGCCCGCCAAAATTATTAGAATCAGTAAATAAACCAAAACCTTCTTAGGACACATATGCCTCTTTTTCATTGTTAATTGTTCACTGTTCACTGTTAATTGCAATAACCGCCGCCTGTGTGCCGCGGGCCAAGCCGCTTCGCCTGTGCGAGAAGAACTCCTCGTCCAGGCAGCACGTACAGAGCGGGGATACCTCGATATGCTTAATTCCCGCGCGATTTAACAGCCAAGCGTTTATACCCTTCAAATCTATCTGGTACTTATCGCCCGATTTTGCTATATAGGCGGACATATCCGCGCCGCCGAAGCGCATCGCGCGGGGTACGTCATCATCGGTCTCGAAACAGCACGCGCCTATAGCGGGTCCTATCGCGGCGCGTATGTCACTACAGCCGTAGCGTTCAACCATCGCGGCGGCGGTTTTAACCGCAATAGCCGCCGCAGTGCCGCGCCAACCCGCGTGAACCGCGCCAATGGCGCGGACAGTCGGGTCATAGAGCAGTATAGGCACGCAATCGGACCAAAAGATAGTCAGAGTAACGCCCGGTACATCGGTAATGAGCGCGTCACATTCCCACATGGACGGGCGCGAGAAGCCGTTGCCCCGATGATTATAGCCCGCCACACGAATCCTGTCACTGTGTATTTGCTTGGTGAAAACAAGGCTCTCGGGGTCAATACCAATAGCGGACGTGAATAGGTTATAGTTTTGCAGTATGTCATTTTCATCGTCATATTCCGACGAACCGAGATTAAGCGTGTCGAACGGAGGGCGCGAGACACCGCCCACACGGGTTGAAAACGCGTGGGTAACGCCGTCAAGCACTTCAGATGTGTAAAATCTGACGTTGTCAACAGTATTCTGTGTAAATGACAAATGGTTCACCTCGTTTAATTTACGGGCGGTCAACGGCTGTTAGTCCGCCGACCGTTTCCAGTTTCCCGTTGCGGAGCAAGTCAGGTATGCCGATATAAATCCCGAGATGTCGCCGTCCATAACGGCGGAAATGTTACCCGACTCATGACCTGTGCGGTGGTCTTTCGCCAGTGTGTAGGGCATGAACACATATGAGCGGATTTGACTGCCCCATTCGATGGCTTTTTGTTCGCCCTTAATGTCCTCAATGCGGTCTAAATGCTCGCGTTCTTTGATTTCCGCCAGTTTTGAGCGGAGCATTCTCATCGCCATATCGCGGTTCTGGTGTTGACTGCGCTCGTTTTGACAGGCAACGATTATGCCTGTGGGTATATGCGTTATTCTGATTGCCGACTCCGTCTTGTTGACGTGCTGACCGCCCGCGCCGCCTGAGCGGTATGTGTCTACTTTCAAGTCTTCATCGCGTATGTCAATCTTTATGTCATCGGGCAGTTCGGGCATGACCTCGACCGCCGCGAACGAAGTGTGCCTGCGCCCGGAAGCGTCAAACGGCGATATTCGTACCAATCGGTGTACGCCCATTTCACCTTTCAGCATTCCGAATGCGTTTATGCCCTCTATAAGTATAACCGCGCGTTTAATGCCCGCCTCATCGCCGTCTTGATAGTCAAGTATTTTATAGGTAAAGTCATTGCGTTCCGCCCAGCGCGTGTACATACGGTAGAGCATTTCTGCCCAGTCCTGCGCTTCCGTGCCGCCCGACCCGGCGTGAAAGGACATAATGGCGTTGCAGTTGTCGTATTCGCCGGAGAGCAGAGCTTCAAGTCGCGCGTTTTCCATATCCTGTTCCCATTTAGCGACACCGGAGGTCAAATCCTCGAGCAAGCTGTCGTCATTTTCCTCAAGCGCGAGCTGGCACAGTGTCTGCAAGTCCTGCCACGAATTATAGAGAGCGTTAAATTTATCGACTACAATGCGCTTCTGTTTTATGTCGCGGAGTATCTTCTGACCGCTTTCCATGTCGAGCCAGAAGTCGGCTTCATGTGTTTGGGCTTCGAGCTTCTCAATTTCCGCCGTTTTTATATCGACATCCAGAGCGCGCCGCAGTTCTTCTACCGCCGGACGCGCGCCTAAAAGCCGCTGTTTATATTCCTCGAAAAGAATCATAGTTAAATCTACTCCAATTATCGCATAAATAGACTACGCCCGGCTATTTTACACTATAGCGGAATGTATGTCAAGCATTGCGGGAAAAAGCAGTTGACATATTTAGTTCTATATGGTATAGTCTTATATAGGGAGGTGTTAGTCCGTTGAAACTGGAATTGCAATGCGGCTTTTTAGTTTCTCAGATTAAACAAATAAGCGGGAGGATATTTGAGAGACTTCTTGTGAACTCCGGTATAGAAGCATTTAACGGCGCACAAGGCAGAATCTTATACGTTCTGTGGCAAAATGACGGTGTGCCTATTGTTACGCTCGCACAGGAAACAGGGTTAGCGAAAACAACGTTAACAAGTATGCTTGACCGTATGGAGAGTTCCGGTCTTATTACTCGCGTTTTTGACAAAGCCGACAGGCGGCAAATACGAATCTCTTTAACCGAAAAAGCGCGTGAGTTAGAAGATGATTTTGAAAAAGTTTCGGATCAAATGAACGAAATCTACTACGAGGGGCTTACTAAAGAAGAAATAAAAACCTTTGAAAAAATTCTGTTAAAAATCTTATCAAATCTAAACAAAAAGGAATAGAAAACTATGAAATCTATCTTAATAATTGCGACAACTCTTATATGCGCCATTTCTCTGGCGGCGTGTTCCGAAAAAACACCTGATGTTGCTGTCCCGTCTTCAAATGTGACGGCTGCGCCAACGCCAACCCCCGAACCAACGCCGACACCTGCAACGCCGACCCCCGAACCTGTCTCTGACCCAACGCCGGAAACCACACCTGAACCGACACCCGAGCCGCCGCCGCCAACTCCAACAATCGACCCCACGTCTAATCCCACACCCGAACCCGCGCCGACCCCGACCCCCGCGCCCACGCCTACACCCGAACCATCAAACAGCGGCGGGGATGTTGCTGTCGTTGGCGGCAATTCAGACCCGGGAGCATATAACTGTAACACTCCTAACCATAATTGCAACGGTCCGGAAACACACGATTGGGTTGTAGAACTTGAAAACGCCGGCTGCGACAGATGCGGTTCACATTCATGCCCGAGCTTTTACGCCCTTAATCAGTGGGGTTTTACAAAATATACGCCATCGGTATGCCCGCAATACGACATTAGAAAAGATCCCCTGTACTACTGCCAAGACTGCGGAAAAGAAGTAGGAAGCGGCTCGCCGGAAACCTGCATACAGTACATAAGAGCCCGCGACTGCCCAATCTGCGGCGAACCTGTCCTTGCGTGGACTTGTCACAGCTGTTATTCATAAATGAAAATCAGGGGCGGCTGTTGCCGCCCCTAATAACTTCCCCTCGCTAGTGTTATCTATACAAACTTCGCCGTGCTTAATCTGATTCCCGGGCTCATCGTACTCGCAATCACGCAGGAGCGGATGTACTGCCCCTTGGCCGCCGCAGGCTTCGACTTGATAATCGCGTTTACCAGAGCGTTGAAGTTTTCCATCAGTTTTTCCGTTCCGAACGACACCTTGCCAATCGGGCAGTGGATGATATTCGTCTTGTCAAGCCTGTACTCGACTTTACCTGCTTTAATGTCGGCAATCGCACGCGCTACATCCATCGTGACCGTTCCCGCTTTGGGGTTAGGCATAAGACCTTTCGGACCGAGGACTTTACCAAGGCGGCCGACAAGCCCCATCATGTCGG
This sequence comes from Oscillospiraceae bacterium, assembly GCA_009782385.1. Taxonomy (GTDB): domain Bacteria; phylum Bacillota; class Clostridia; order Oscillospirales; family UBA929; genus WRMG01. The sequence goes on from WRJE01000017.1 coordinate 21,602, forward strand.
GTGTGGCGACAATGACTTCGTAATCAAAGAAGTTTTCGTTCTGGATTTTCGCGAGCATATCCTCCGCGCCGACATATTCCGCGCCTGCGGCTTCGGCTTCTTTTGCCTTGTCGCCCTTAGCAAATACCAGAACACGCGCCGTTTTGCCCGTGCCGTGCGGCAGGACTATCGAGCCGCGTACCTGTTGGTCGGCGTGACGCGAGTCAACTCCGAGCTTAACGTGCAGTTCGACCGTCTCGTCAAATTTCGCTTTGGCGATACCCGCGAGAAGTACAAACCCTTCGCCCGGGTCATATAGTTTTACTTTATCAATCGTTTTTGCGCTGTCAACATATTTTTTTCCACGAAACATCTTAACGCCCTCCTTCTACGCTTCCACGGTAACGCCCATGCTTCGGGCGGTACCGGCTATCATACGCTCGGCCGCTTCAATCGAACCGGCGTTGAGGTCGGGCATCTTAATTTCCGCGATTTTACGCATTTCAGCTTTCGGAAGAACGGCAACCTTATCCTTGTTGGGAACAGCCGACCCCTTCTCGGTTTTACACGCTTTCTTTATCAGAACAGGCGCGGGCGGTGTCTTTGTTATAAAGCTGAACGAGCGGTCGGCGTATACGGTAATGACGACCGGGATAATCATGCCGATGTCGTTCTTTGTGCGCTCGTTGAACTCTTTCGTAAAGCCCATGATGTTAACGCCGTGCTGACCCAGCGCGGGTCCTACGGGCGGCGCGGGTGTCGCCTTTCCGGCGGGTATCTGAAGTTTGATATAGCCGATAATTTTCTGTGCCATTGTATGGTTTCACTCCTTAAATAATGTGGTAAGGCGGGATTTTATAAATCCCTCCCACGGGAAACGCGGTTATACGATGGTTGCTACTTGGTCTAATTCAAGTTCCACGGGCGTTTCGCGCCCGAACATTGATACAATTACGCGCACAACATTCTTGTCATGCTCGACCTCATCGACAACACCGATGAAGTTCTCCAACGGTCCTTCGATGATTTTCACGCTGTCGCCGACCGCGTATTTAACATGAATCTCACGTTTTTCAACGCCCAGAGCCTCGACCTCGCGCTCTGTGAGCGCAATCGGGTGAGATCCCGGCCCGACAAATCCCGTAACGCCGCGCGTGTTGCGTACAACGTGCCAGCTGTCGTCGGTCATTATCATCTTTACAAGAACATAGCCGGGGAAAACCTTGCGGTCTACCATCTTGCGCTTCTGGTCGGTGACTTCCTCGACTGTTTCCATCGGCACAAGGCACTGGAATATCAGGTCGTGCATCTTGCGGTTTTCAACAGCCTTTTCAATAGTCGCGGCAACTTTGTTTTCGTAGCCGGAATAGGTATGCACCACATACCATTTCGCCGTATCGGTCATAGCCATCGCTTAACCCGATATGCCCGCGAGGGCATTTACAACGGTCTGCATGACATAATCCAGTCCGGCTATAATAAGCCCGACAGTGATTACCGCCACAACAACGACCCATGAGTTGTTAATAATTTGAGCCCTTGTAGGCCAAACGACTTTTTTGAGTTCAGAGCGCATCTCTCTGACCCAACGGGAAATTCTCTTTCCCATACGCGCGAAAACATTCGCCTTTTTTTCTTTATCCGCCATTTTCACCTCTCCTTATTTTGTCTCGCGGTGCGGCGTGTGCTTGCGGCAAAAACGGCAGTATTTGCTCATTTCAAGCCGTTCGGGATTATTCTTTTTGTTCTTCACGGTGTCGTAATTGCGCTGTTTGCACTCGGTACACGAGAGCGTGATTTTTATTCGCATTTTTCGGCGCCTCCATCTCTTATTTCTCCGTTTTCACGTTGGCGGAAACCAACTGTCCGCCGTGTCGCCTCCCTGTTCCGGGGTGTTTTGATAATCAACACAAAAAAAGCACCCTTGCAGGTGTGACAAGCATAACACAACACAAGGGTATATGTCAATAGTTTTTGCAAAAATTATTAGTTTTTTGCCGCTTGCTTTGCTTACGCATACCTGCACCGCTGGACAGTAACATTAAGAAACGCACAAAAAGCCGCGTTTACACGGCTCTTGTTACTTTTCCCGAACGAAGGCAGCGCGTGCAGACGTGTATATGACGCGGCGAACCGTCGACAAGAGCCTTAACACGTTTGACGTTGGGCTTCCACATACGGTTTGAGCGGCGGTGCGAGTGAGATAGCGCGATACCGAAAGAGACACCTTTATCGCAAACTGAGCATTTAGCCATAGTAATAATACCTCCTTAAAAAACTACAACCGCTATTGTAACAGACATTAATGAAAAATGCAAGCATTATTTTCGCTTTTTCGCACAGGGTCATAAAAAACACTTGACTAATCGCAACGCTCATGTTATTATATCAGCGTTATGCGCTTCTGTGGCTCAATGGTAGAGCAGCTCACTTGTAATGAGCAGGTTGTCAGTTCGATTCTGACCAGAAGCTCCAAAGAATATCCCTAAAGCCGCAAGAGCTGTAGGGATTTATTTTTGCTTGTAAAAATCGGGCAAAAGAATTATAATGTAAATGTAAAAACAGCAAAGGGGATTTAACCATGAAAAAAACTCTTATTGTTATGGCGGCGGGTCTGGGCAGCCGCTACGGAGGACTGAAGCAAATTACACCCGTGGGCGCGAACGGCGAAATACTTGCCGATTACGCCATATACGATGCCAAACGCGCCGGTTTTGACCGCGCTGTGTGCATTATTAAACCCGAACACGAGAACGATTTTCGCGAGCTGTTCTCTCGTGTTGACTTTCCGATTGATTACGCCTATCAAACGCCGGATCATAACCCTCCCCCCGAGCGCACAAAGCCGTGGGGAACGGGACACGCCGTACTGTGCTGTAAGGATATTGTCAAAGAGCCGTTCTGTGTCATTAACGCCGATGACTTCTACGGGCTTGAAGCCTATCAGGCGATAAGTGATTTCTTGGCAGGGCGCGGTGTCCCTAACGCGCCGTCTGGCATCCCGGATTATTGCTTGGCGGGCTATCGCATTGAAACAACTCTCACCGAAAACGGCACTGTGGCGCGGGGCATATGCGGCGTTGACAGCGAGAATAACCTTACGGAGATTAACGAACGCCTTAAACTGATACGCGAGAGCGATGGCGTTATACATGACCGTGATTCGGGCGTTACGGTAAATGACGGCTCGTTCGCTTCGATGAATATGTGGGGTTTCACGGAGTCGCTGTTCGGGCATCTTGAAACTCTTTTCAAAGATTTCCTTGCCGAGAAGCACGGCGACATAAAGGCGGAGTTTTTACTGCCGACCGCTGTCGGAAGCCTTATTGACAGCGGACAAGCTGCTGTTAAAGTGCTTCCTGTGAGCTGCACATGGTACGGCATGACCTATAAAGAGGACAGAGAGCCGCTTGCGCGTGCTATCGCCGACATGACAAAAGCGGGACAGTATCCCGCGAAGCTGTGGACTTAGCGGGACGCGGCGTTGTTGTACATTGTCGGAACGCCCATAGGCAATCTTGGCGATATGTCGTTTCGCGGCGTTGAGACGTTAAAAAAGGCGGACTTTATTGCCGCCGAGGACACGCGCGTGACCCGTAAACTTCTAAGCCATTTTGATATACACACGCCGCTCGTCAGTTATCACGAACATAACAGCCGCGAGAGCGGCGCGAGGATTGTTGAGCGTTTGAAGGCGGGCGAAACGTGCGCCCTTGTCACCGATGCGGGTATGCCCTCGGTCAGCGACCCGGGGCAAGACTTGGTTGCCCTGTGCGGCGAACACGGCATATCTGTCTCTGTTGTACCCGGTCCGAGCGCGTTGACTGCCGCAATCGCTGTGTCGGAGCTTGTGCGGGGGCGTTTTTGCTTTGAGGGATTCTTGACTATCGCCAAGCGCAGCCGCCGCGAACACTTAAAATCACTTATCAACGAACAACGCGCCATGGTTTTTTATGAAGCACCGCATAAACTGCTTTACACACTAATGGATATGCTCGAATGTTTGGGAGAGCGCAGGATTACAATAGCCCGCGAGCTGACGAAGCTGTATGAGGAAGTGATTAACACCACGTTTTCAGAGGCAATCGAGCGGTATGAGCAAAACCCGCCCAGAGGCGAGCTTGTGTTGATTGTCGAGGGCGCGATTCCGGCAGAAAAGACGGTTGAACCTCCCATTGAGTTGGCTTTGGGGTATATCGCGCAGGGAATGTCTAAGAGTGACGCGGTTCGCCGCGCCGCGAGCGAAACGGGTTACTCTAGGTCTGAGCTGTATCGTCTTGTGATAAAATAATACTTGACACCATATATGACACCATCATATAATGAACGCAGGAGGTAGATTCTTTGGGGAAATTGGATAAACTAATAAATGAGGTAATGAACCTTAATAAAAATCTTCGTTTTAGCGAGTTATCAAAAATTCTTGCCGGATTGGGGTATATACAAAAGCAGCCACGTCGCGGTGGGAGTCATTATACTTTTAGGAAAAAAGGCAGAGATTCAATTACTATTCCGAAAGAAAATCCTATAAACGTGACATATGTGGAGTTAATTAGAGATGTGCTGATTGAGGAGGGTTTTGAAAATGAATGATAATCTTGAATACTACATGGGGTTAAATTACAAAATCGAGGTTTTCAAAGACAAAAATGGCGATGGTTACGCTCTTCGTTGTCCTGAACTGCGGGGTTGCGTTACGTGTGCCGATACCATAGAAGATGGAATGAAGATGATTGAAGACGCTAAACTTTGCTGGTTTGAGGCATATATTGAGGACGGTACTCCCATACCTGAGCCAAGCAATCTGGAAGATTATAGCGGTCAATTCAAGTTGAGATTGCCCAAATCGCTGCATAAATTACTCTCAGAAAAATCTCAGCAGGAAGGGATTTCTATGAATCAGTATTGTTTGTATCTGCTGAGTAACGGAGTTAGGTAATCGACTTAATCAGAAAATTTGAACGAAAATCAAAACATTAATCGGCTAACTCCCCGACCGCGCCCTTTGCCGCCGCCGTGTAAGCCCTGACAAGCCCGCCGCGCCCCAGCAGTGTCCCGCCGAAATAGCGTGTCACCACACATAAAATATTATCTATGCCCTCACGGCGCAGCATTTCATAAATAGGCATTCCCGCCGTACCGTGCGGCTCGCCGTCATCGCTGTAACGTGTCGCGTTGCCGATACGGTATGCGTAGCAGTTGTGCGATGCCTTGCGGTGAGCTGCTTTGACCTCTTTCAAACGCGCCAAGGCATCGTCCTCCGTTTCAACACGGAAGACAACGCCTATGAATTTTGAGCGTTTTACAACGAGCGTGAACTCGCCGTCATTCGCGGGTGTTTTCATAGCGTTTTCGTCATGTACTCCTCAATTTCTCCGATGTACAGGAAATGAAAGTCTTTCTTGGGATAGTTTGCCTTATGTATCTCGGGATAAATAAAAGATGATTCCTCAAACTGCTGAACATACAGTTTTTTAAGGCACAGAACATCGTCCGCCTGCTCAAACCAAGTAAAGCCGTTATCGCTCCTAACCGTTGTAAGTCCCGCCTCGGCTATTTTGTCGCAGTCCCTCCCGCTTTTCACGCCGCAGAGATTTAACGCCGGCCTGTATTCCTCGGAGTAAAACGACGCGGTGAATTTATCGGAAGCGTCAAGAAATTCTCGGGTATATCTCTGCGGGCGTATTACGACATACGCCACGGGCAGACCCCACATTATGCCCAGACCGCCCCAGCTTGCGGTCATAGTGTTAACCTTGCCGTCTTTCTCGGCGGTTATCAGCATCCAGCGTTTACCTATTTCCTCGAATACGTTCGAGAAGCTGTTTATGTCTGCTGTTTTCATATATGATACCTCCAAATATAATATACATTATGGTTTAACGGGTGGACGAACGGCCGCCCCTACGGTTATCAACGCGATGTGTCCGCGTCAGTTTTCGATCGAACCCGTCCGTCCTTATCAATTACAACATCAAACGAAATATTTTCGAGTTTCTTTAACGCTGAAGCGATTTTATCCTGCTCCTCCGTAAGGCTGACATACGGAGAAACTATCCTGCACGGCAGAACCTCCATCCAAATTTCGTCATCGGTGAGGTTGAGGCGAACAGCAAGCGTATCGGGATGAGAAGACGTAAAGATGAAGTTACCCAAACTGTAGGCGATGGGTTTGTCTTTATATATCTCGAAACCCTGCGGCACATGAGGGTGCGTGCCGATTACCGCGTCCGCTCCCGCATCGATATAACCCCGCGCGAGCTGCCGCTGATACGGTTCGGGTTCGGTATTCCGTTCAACCCCCCAATGGACATAGACAATTACAAAATCACAGACTTCTTTGGCCTCGCCGATAGCTGAATTAAGCAGGGCGGGGTCATATGTCGTCAGCATACCGGGCTTGTTATTCCTCGCGTACCAACTGACAGACGGCACAACGCGCGATGCCGCCAATATGCCGACTTTGCGCTCCTGAACCTCAAAAACATGGAACGCCGATGCTTCTTCAAGGTTTTTTCCGCCGCCGACCGCCGCTATTCCCGCGTTGCTCAAGTGTTTAAGCGTATCTAAAAACGCGGTCTCGCCATAGTCCATCGTGTGATTATTCGCAACGCTGACGGCGTTTACTCCCATATGCTCCAGTAAATCCAAATGTGTCGGGCTTGCGCGGAAGGTATACTCCTTATCTTCCATCGGCTCTCCCCGGTCGCTGACTGCCATCTCCAAATTCAGCATGGCTATATCCGCTTCCCGGAACTTCTTCGCCAACGCCGAGCTGATTACCGCGTCATAGCCCTCTCTGACAAGCGCGTTCTTAACGCCGCCGATAATGAGCGTGTCGCCGCCAAGCATAACCGTTATATGCGGTGAGGAGTTGACGGGTTCGGTAATAGGCGCGGAGACTATTGACAATGAAATCGCCAAAGGCAGCAGATAATATCTTATAAAATTCATTCCTCCCTAATCCCTTTCCCGCTGTCAAGAGCGTCTAAATCTTCTATAATCTTCTGCCAGTCTTTAATGTTACAGGCGAACACAGGCGTTGCGCCGTCAACCGACACCGCGAGCTGCCGCTCGTTCTGCCGCGCGAAACGCAGTTCACGGGTACTGCCGTCAGTCATTTCAAGTGTAATCTTACGGCGGAAGTCATCCGCGCTTTCAAGCGCGTTCGCGGCAATCGAAAAGTTTAGTATGTGCGAGAAAAACCGCCGCATATTTATGTCTGAAGTATCTCCCGGTACGTGCCGCTCGCGCCCATCGTCCGTAACTATAATGTTCTCAACATCGTCGAACTTATACAGCCAAAAAGCCAAACCGTAAGTCAAGTCAAGCGGCGTTATGTCCAAAAAAGAGTAGTCGCCGAGCAAGTCGATATAAACAGTATCATCGCCCTTTAACTTAATGTAACGCCCGCCGTTCGGGGTTTTCTCTCCGATAAACAGCGTCCGTTCAAACCCCTCCGCCTTTAGTTCGAGGCTCAGTTCCTCCGCAAACTCAACGTCCGCCGCGACATCATCAAAATCTATCGAGCTGATTGTATTTATCAACATCGTCCGCACCCTGTCGTCATTGCACATAAAGGATATGGGCGACACTAACTGATACCTGCTCAAACCTAACGGCGCTTCATCGTCCAAATCATTGCGGATAATGGTAATCGTTTGCGATGAGGGCAATGTCAGCGTTATCTCCGTCAATGCCGGGCGGTCGCCCAACTCACCGTGCCAAAATGACGGTAAATCGTCTGCTTCCCAAAAGTCAAACTCCTCGTCATGCTCATCATCGGGTTTTATTACCTCGCCGTCTCTTAAAAGGTAAATATCGCCGTGGTCGTGGGAATCCTCCTTCTCAGGCCACAGCCTGAAAACGGCGAACGCGCCGAATAGAAGAAGCGCGGTCAATGTCAGAATCAGAGATTTTTTCATAATTTTCTGCGCCTGAACCATGTGCCGATACCCGCAGCGGCGGGTATCAGCGGGATGACCGCCAACAGTACGAACGAGAGCAGGAAAGCCTCTCTTGAGTTTATGGCAAGCGGGACATATGTGATGTCGCGCGGCGGAATATCAAGCGATACCTCCGGGCGAGCCATTGACAGCAGGCTGACCGCAAGCTGATAGTTGAGGAAGTTGGGGTATGACAACGCCGCATCGGCTATAACGGAACACGGCAGAAAAACTACCATATTGCTCGCGCCGTTGGCGCGTAACTGCTCGCAGACCGCGCCCAGTACGAACGACCCGCTCAAATCGCCCTCGGCTTCATCTAACGATGTAATCGGCGTTTCAATATCTATTATTTTAGCATATGCCGTGTCATATGTCCATATGAACGGAGTAATAACGCGGCTGCCGTCTGTCTCCCACAGCGGTGTCAGCGGTCTTGCCCCGACTGCAAGAAGATAACGCCCGCCCCCGCCTGATAATCCGTCAAAGAACTGTGTGTCTATTACAGGCAGTATAAACTGATTGTTCCCGTAGTTCATGTCCGCGTCAAGCACATATGCGTGTTCAAATCTCGCGCCCCATTCGGTGAGATACAACTCCAACGCGGGCAGTTCCGGCATGACGGGGTCGAACGCGATTATCGCGTTCCCGCCGCCGGACAGATATTTGTCCAGTTTCGTTAAGTCCTGCTCGGTAAAATCGTACATCGGAATCGCAAGCACCAACAGTTCCGTGCCGTCAGGTATCTCGCCGCTAGTGATGTTCACCGTTTCAACATCATAATTGCAGAGCGTCATAATCCATGCCAAATATTCCGCGGGGTACTCGCCGTGACCCGTCAGAATTGCCGCTTTCGGCAGAACCTCCGTTATAACATTCAATACCGCCGATGTGAGAGCCTGTTCCGCTCTCAGCCCCATAAGGTTACCCGCAAGCGGCTCGCCGTCAAAGTCAAGAATAGTCTGTGTTTCAAACAGCTCCCACAGTGATACAACGCGCGTGCGGCGGTCACTCTCAACGATTATACTGTAATAACCCGCCTTATCCGTGAGGTCGCGCTCGCGTATCCAGTTCGGGTTAATGTCCGGATCGATATATTGCAGCTTTAGGTTTCCGTTTGACGCGGCGCGGTATTTCTCCAAAAACTCCCGCACATCCGCCAGATGATACCACGCGCCGGTTTCTTCGTCCACGACAGAGCCGGACATACTCTCGGGATTAGTCAACAATGTCATTGTAACAATTTCCGGCAAATCGCTCAACATAGATGTTGTATGGCTCGTAAGGGCGAATATTTTCGAGCGCGTCATGTCGTATTTGAGATACAGGCGGCTAGACATCTCGCCGACAAACAGGTTTACCGCGACAAGTACGGCAAGCGCGGGCAGCATTACCGCCGCGAGCTGTAAACGCCGCCCTTTGAAGCCGTGACGGCGGCGATGCAGCGCGACTGCCGTCAACACAAGAAAAACCACGCAAACGCTCGCGACAAACACAATATCGGCAATAGAGAACAGCCCGCGCGAGAACGAATCAAAGCGGCGGAATATAGATAGTGACGAGAGTATGCTTTTTATGAGCGAGGACGGCATAATGTCCGCCGCCACGTCTAAGAGCAGTAACACGACAAACGCGCCGAGCGTTACGAATATCGACACCGTTTGGCTTCGCGTCAGCGCGGATATAAATAGACCCATGGCGACATAAACCGCCGCGAATGTCAATATCGCAATCATGTTACCGATGTACTCGCTGAAATTCAACGCGCCGAAAAGGATGATGATTTCGGCATATACAAACGTTATCAGCAGAAATGTGCCGCCAAGTACGGTCATTACCGCCCAAAACTTCCCGGCGACAATGCTTCCGGGTTTTACGGGCGCGGTGAACAGCAGCCTGTCCGTGCCGCGCCTGTACTCCTCTGAAAAGCCGCGCATGGTAAGCACAGGGACGGTGAACATCAGCACGGTCAGCGCGAATGTGAACATTCCGTCCAAATCGGATTCCTTTCCGCCGATGTTGGCGAAATTGAAAAAGAGGTTCATCACCAGCGCGAACACACCGCCGTATATATACCCGTGCGGCGTGACAAAGAGCGAGTAAATCTCGCGTTTGTAAACAGCTCTCATGATGTTTTCCCCATAATTACCGACATAAAAGTATCCTCGAGCGATTTTTTCTTCTCGAGCGGCAGCTTTATATCGGCGGCAAGTTTGCCTTGGTGCAGAATTAAAACGCGCTCGCAGATGGATTCCACCTCCGGCAGGATATGCGTGGAGAGTATCACGGCGCGGGATTCCGCAAGTGTTTTAATCAGCTTTCGTATGTCGATTATCTGCTTGGGGTCAAGCCCGACCGTCGGCTCGTCCATTATAAGTATGTCGGGGTCGCCTATCAGCGCGGCGGCAAGCCCAACGCGCTGTTTATACCCGCGTGACAGCCGCCCGATAACACGGTTGTAAACATCGGCAATATCCGCCAAAGCGCACGCTTCGGCTATATGCCCGTTTTTATCGGCGGCGGTAACGCCTTTTAACTCGTACACAAAATTGAGATACGCCTTTACGGTCATCTCGTTATAGACCGGGGGCGTATCCGGCAGAAACCCAATGTGCCGCGCCGCTTTAAGCGGCTCTTTCGATATATCCATGCCGTCAATGTAAACCTTGCCGCCCGATGACGCAAGGTAACCCGTCAGCATATTGAGCGTGGTCGTCTTGCCCGCGCCGTTAAGCCCCAGCAATCCTACAAGCTCGCCCGCCTTGATTTCAAAGGTGATATCATCCGCCGCCGTATGCTCGCCGTATTTTTTTGTTAAATTTTCAGCCTTTATCAATGCCGTAACCCCTAACTTAGCACTTAGCACTTAACACTTAGCACTATAATATAAATCCTCCGCCGACCACAAAATCACCCATGTAAAATACCGCCGACTGCCCGGGCGATACCTTTACCCCATCGGCAAACCGTACCGTGCTTCCGTCAATAACCGCCCTGTATGACGCGGGGCTGTGCCGTACTTTAACTTGCAATTCCTCTCCGTTGAGGGGTTCAAAATCACGCAAAATTATGTCTCTTAGTGTTATTTCGTGTCGATATAACAGAGAGTTGTCACCAAGAACGACTTGATTTCTCTCCGCGTCCAACGAAATGACATATTTGCGTTCCGCGCCGGGGACACCCAAACCGCGCCGCTGTCCCACAGTGTAGTTGAAAAGCCCTCTGTGCCGCCCTAGGATATTGCCGTCAACATCAACGATATCACCTTCGGGCATACTATGCCCTCGTGAGCGGATGAAAGCGGCGTAGTCACCATCTGGAACAAAGCATATCTCCATGCTGTCGGGCGCGTCCGCCACTGACAGCTTGAGTTCCGCCGCTTTTGCCCTAACGTTGTCTTTGGGCATATCGCCAACGGGAAACAGGCAGCGCGATATAATTTCCTCCGGCAAGCGGTAGAGCATATACGACTGGTCGCGCCCGGGACAGCCTTTTCTGATGTAGTGAACGCCGCCGCGCTCGGCAACGCCCGCGTAATGCCCCGTGGCGATATGAAAAGCTCCCAGTTTGTCGGCAGTTTCAACTAACATGGAATATTTTACCAGAGGATTGCATATAACGCAAGGGTTAGGCGTAAGACAATTTTTGTAACCGTCAATAAACGGCTCAATGACAAGACTTTCCAGTTTCTCCCTTGCGTCCGCGATAATCAGCGGTATGCTCAGAGCGGCGCAGACCTCTTCGGCGCGGCTTGAATTGCCGCCCGTATCGAGAAGAACCCCGGTGACATCATAGCCCTGTTCCAAGAGCAACGCGGCGCAGACCGCCGAATCAACGCCGCCTGAAATTCCAACCACAGCGGATTTTGACATATAACCCATATCCGTTTATTTGAAAACCGCTTTTGTAAACTGCCCTATTTGTTCAATGGCATCGTCCGCTTCGGGGACTTCCACCGGCCACCCTTGGAACACGTGCCACATCTCATCCCACAGAGATAGTTTGACATCTACATTGCTTGCTTCAGCTTTCTCGGCGAAACGAGTGGAATCCGAGAGCAATATGTCCTCAACCCCCGCTTGAATCAGCAGCGGCGGGAAACCGCTTATATCCCCGTAAACGGGAGAAACGAGTGGATTTTGCGTGGATTCATTTCCGGCGTAATCCTTTGCGTTAACCCGCAGACCTTCCTCCGTGCATATAGGGTCTTTTTCCGCGTAGATTTTAACCGAATCGCCCGAAAAAGTGAGGTCAAGCCACGGAGACAGCAGAAAAACGCCCCTCGGCAGCGGGATTTTTTTATCTTTCAAAAGCAGTGTCAGTGCCGCCGCCAATCCACCTCCCGCCGAGTCGCCGCCGAGAATAATATTATCGGCGTTAAAGCCGTTGTTAAGTAAATATGAGTACACGCCCTCAACTCCATGCAGGGCGGCGGGATACGGATTTTCGGGCGCGAGAGGATAATCTGGAACGATAATCGGCGTTTCAACCGCTTTTGCTATGTGCGAGACTAACTTTCTGTGGGTGATGACAGAGCCTTGGCAATACCCGCCGCCATGAAAGTATAAAATAACATTCTTTTTGTTCGCGTTATTTGTGCTTATCCGCTCCGCCGGGATATTATTTATAACCGTTTTCTCTATAACAACATCTTCGGGGATAGGGTCGGCGGATGCAAAGCCCTCCCATCTTTTCCGTCTTTCCTCAAGGGATATGTCAAGGTCTTCGTCAGCATTTCTGCTTTGCAGTAACGCTTCTTTCATGTTCTTAGCCTGTGTGCTTATC
>WRJE01000018.1 GCA_009782385.1 Oscillospiraceae bacterium
ATTGGTATGCCTGTAACGACTTATAGGCGTTATGAAATTGGATTAAGAAATCCGGTAAATGAAATCTTAGTTTCCATAGCTGATTTTTTCAACACGTCAACAGATTATATCCTAGGGAGGACAGATAATCCGACTTTTACGAGAGAGGGAAACATCACAGAAAGCAATAACACTTTACATTTCAGAGAGTTACCAATATTCGATGTTAAAACAGCCGCAGGAACGGGACAGTATATTAATTATGCTACTAATGAGCTTATGCAAGTAGATAATAGTGTGCCTAAATCTGCCAGTTATGGGGTTGTTATCGCAGGGGACAGCATGACACCAAAATATCCAGACGGTTCTACCATCTGGATTAAGGTTCAGAGAGATATGAGGGATGGACAAGTAGGCTTGTTTATTATAAATGGTGATTGTTTCTGCAAGGTTTTACGCAAAGCAGGGAAAAGTGTTTGGCTTGAATCCACAAATAAAAAGTATGACCCGATTTTTATAACGGAACATGATTATTTTCATTGTTTCGGGCTTGTTGTTGGCGTTACGGAATAGGAGGAGTAATATTCTATGGATATACTAGAGATGTTCAAGGACGCATTTATAACTTTATTGGGAAACAGTTGGTTTGTTGGCTCAATGATTTTTATTATTGTAGCTTCCGTCCTTAATTCCTTGTTAGACCGAAGAAAACGCAAGAAAACAGCAATAGACGGTGATTACTCAAGCATATCTATAACTGATGTTTTACCCTACCGAGTAAAGGACAATTTTCTAACACCCACCGAGTATGTGTTTTTTCATGCCCTATTGCAGACCGTCAACAACAGGGCTTACATATGCCCCAAAGTTGGAATTAAAGATTTTCTTTTCATCAGTAAAGGCACGAGCAGCTATATGAAATACTGGGGGAGCATAAGCCAGAAACACATTGATTTTTTACTATGCCACCCTCAGACAATGCAACCGTTATGCGCGATAGAACTTGATGACCCAAGCCATAATGACCCGAAAGTACAAAAACGAGACGCATTTGTTGAAAAGGTTTACAAAGACGCGAATTTACCACTTGTCAGATTTAAGACCAAGGAGAGCTATGACTCAAACGAAATCGAATATGCTTTGAAGTCACATCTTACAGGCACATATATCCCCAAAAGCACACCAATAGTTATGTGTTCTAAGTGTGGAATACCCATGATTATTAAAACTACAAAGCATGGGAATAAGAAGTTTTACGGGTGTAAGAACTTTCCGAATTGCAGGGAATCATATGATATTAACTTAATGCCGGAGGGGACATCATGAAAGCACAAAAGCTAAAGAGCGGCAGTTACCGTTATCAAGTGTATGCAGGGAAAGACGCTAACGGGAAAGCGCATTATGTATCCTTTACCCATCCCGACCGCAAAGAAGCGGAACGATTAGCTTTAGAGTTCAAGTTACATCATAAAGCTGTCAGCAGGGACACTGCCATGCTCACGGTCGGTGAAGCCATGGACAAGTATATAAAGATGAAAGACGGGGTTTTATCGCCTACAACACTAACAGGGTACAAGCGTATTCGTGATAACTGTTTAAGGGGTATTATTGATATACCTTTACGAAAGCTGTCACAGGAGCAAATACAATGCGAGATTAACGAAATGGCAAAGATGAAATCGCCAAAGTATGTACGCAATGCACACGGCTTATTATCCGCTGTTTTGACGGCTTATCATCCGAAGCTATCACTCAACACTACCTTACCGCAGAAGAATCCACGCGAGACGAATATACCGACAGAGAGTGAAATCAAAAGGATAACGGACATTATAAAAGGTTCTAACATTGAACTGCCCGTTTTGCTTGCGTTATGTCTTGGGCTTAGAATGTCCGAAATAAGGGGTATTGAACGGGACGCAATCAAAGACGGCATATTACACATTAAACAAGCCATGGTTTACGCAGACAAAAGGAGCATTATCAAAACTACCAAATCAAAAGCGGGACAAAGAAAGATACCCTTACCGTCTTATCTGCTTGCCCTTATAAATCAGCAGGCGGATGATAATGATTACATCGTACCTTTAGCACGTAACACAATTTACAAAAGTTTCTCGCGCTTATGTGAAAAGAACGGACTACCGCATTTTACTTTTCACAGTCTCAGACACGTTAACGCAAGTGTTATGCTTGCGCTAGGAGTTCCCGACAAGTACGCCATGGAGCGTGGAGGATGGGCTACAAACAATGTTATGAAGAACATATATCAGCACACTTTCAGCGAACAAAGAATAATCGTTGACAACATGGTAAACTCCTACTTTGACAACCTTATATCACACGAAACATCACACGGTTAATTGTTAATCATTGATAAATAACACATTTTATTATACCAATAGTGGGTTCGATTCCCATCGCCCGCTCCACACTGAAAACACAGCAAAAGCCGCTTGTACAAATCGTTTGATAGGTGCAAGCGGCTTTCAACGTATGACGCGGCTTCCCGGAAGCGTCATCCGTCATCGGCTGAGACGGTGCGCGAACCTGACACAGAAAAAAGTGGATTTTGGGTGTTGGTTATGGTATACTGAGTGCGTGACGCGACGAATTATTAGAAGGAGACTATAACATGGGTAGTAATGACAAAACAATCACGGAAGATACTGTTATTACAATTGGACAAGCTATCTCTTTGGAGAAATACCGTACTTTTTTTAGAAAAACGATAGAAGGGTTTGCTCCGGAAGTTTTATGCGGTGATTTTCAAAGCTGGTTGAACACGCATACCGGTAAAACTATCAAAGAAGCCATTGAAGATTATCATAATAAGCAGGCACCCAAAAATATGGATGAAATATTGGCAGAGCATAGATTTAATATCATTTCAAAGGCAGACAAGGATTTTGTTTTGGCTTTTGATAAAGAAATTATGAAATTAGGATATGACTTCGGCGGGAGTATTGGTAGCGGCTTTTGTTGGGGTTCATACATGATTGTATGGTCGAAGGTTGGCGTTAAAGCTAAAAGGGTAGCCGCTCGAGTCTTTATCCACGATAATCATATTGTGTTGCGTCTGTTTTTTGGAAAAGTGGACGCTCATCAAGCCTACTTAGAAAGAGCACCTAAACATATCAAAGAGGTTTTTGCAGAAGGTCATGGTGATTGCAGTTGTAGTCCTGAGAAAGAAGATTGTAGAATGAAAAAAACATACACGATTGATGGTAAGCAGATAAAAAAATGTAGTGGTGTCGTGTACGAGTTCTGGACTCCAACAGTAGAGAAACTGCAGGATTATATGGATTTATTATCGGAGTTTTATCCTGTAAAGAAAGCTAAACATTCTTAAAACGGCGCACTTATACGTTCTAACGAACGTGTGCGCTCCTGCGGAGGGCGATATACCCACCGGAACTCTGAACAAAATTTTGAGAGACACGGGACTAAAGAAATAATCTTTCCCTTTAAGCATTTCAAAGTGAAAGCGGTGTTTTTATGAAATATGCGTATCCCGTCATTTTATACCCTGATGATGGTAAAATTGGTGTTACAGTTCCTGATTTACCGGGTTGCCATACCTTTGGCGATAATAAAACCGATGCATTATTTATGGCAAAAGACGCGATAGAAATGTGGTTATGGTATGCGGAAAATGAACGGCAGGCAATACCTCCGCCGTCTGATGTTTTGCCGCTAAAACTCGGTGAAACTCTTACACTAGTTGCCGCCGATACCGATGAATACCGCCGTGCAAATGACAATCGTGCAGTAAAGAAAACATTGTCTATACCGTCATGGCTGAACTCGCAAGCAGAAAAGGCAAATGCTCCGTTCTCACAAATACTTCAAGAAGGCTTAAAGAGTTATTTGCATATCTCCGAATAAAACGAGGTTTTTATGAAAAAATCCAAAATCATAATCCTAACGGTAATCACTGTTGCGGTCGTGAGCGCGTTTTTTTAATATTACCTTCCACTCTTTTACAAATGACTTGACAAACGCAAACTCCTATGTTATACTAATTACGTTATTCCGTAATCACGCATTAACATAAGGAGTTGATTTTATGCCGAGAAATCTTGAACGGGAAATTGATGACCTCCGCGAACAGGTTATTGAGATTAAAAAATTGATAACAGAATCCGCAAAACCTCCTCAAGAAAAAGTTGATACCGAAGATTTACTCAACCTTATCAAAAGCGATACGGCGGCAAAAGTGCTTGCTTGTATCGGAAACAGCGACAGGCTAAACATTTTGTTGGCTTTGCTCAAAGAACCGATGACGGTAGCTATGTTGGTGGAAAAGCACGGTTATAATTCCACCGGGCAAGTTTATCATCACTTAAAACCGCTTCTGATGGCAGACATTATCGTGGAGGATAAAAACGCCGCCAAAGGCACATATATAGTTAAACCTCAAAGAGTTCAAGGAATTATTATGCTGTTGAAAGGAATCCGAGATATGACAGACATCCAATTAACAAAAGGTGAATTGGAAATCCACGCGGGCGCAAAAATGGTAGATGAGCGGTATATGGCGACCGCAGAGGAAACGCAGAAAATTATCAGCACTTATTTCTCTTCGCTCAACCCGCCCGTATTGAAAGAGTTCCCTCCCAAAGAAAAGAAGAAACTCGTTATACTGCGGGTCATATCAGAACAGTTTGAAAAGGGGAAGCGTTACGGCGAGAAAGAAGTAAATCAGATTTTGAAATCAATATACGAAGACCACGCGGTCATCCGGCGTTATTTAATAGATTACGGTTTTATGGAGAGAACACGGGATTGCGCGGAATACTGGCTGACACAAATGTAAAAAGAGTGCGGCATGGAAGCCGCACCCTACAAATATGAAATTAGTTTTCTTCAAGAATCAACATTTATGATTTTTTATTAAATATCCTAAAGATTGACTCGAACGGGTCTTCCTCCTCGACCGGTGGTGCGGCTGACGCTGCCGGTGTTTCTATTTCCGGTTCTTCCGGCGATGGCGCGGCAACGGTCTGCCCTCCCACCGATACTCCGGGAGCGGTGACAGGTTTTGAGAATATACCCAGCGCATCGTCAAGTTTAGAGTATTGCTGACCTTCATCAAAACCGGTGGCTATGACGGTAACGCGAATCTCATCATCAAGCGTTGTGTCGAAGGCCGCGCCGAAAATTATAAGCGCGTCACGGTGTGCCGCCTGCTGTACAAGCGTACAGGCGTATTCCACATCGTCAAGACCGAGGTCATGGTTGCCCGTCACATTGATTATTACGCCTTTCGCGCCGTTTATAGACGTTTCAAGCAACGGACTTTGAACCGCGTTCTTTGCCGCGGTTTCGCTCTTGCCCTTGCCTGCCGCGCGTCCAACGCCCATATGGGCGTAGCCCGCATCGCGCATTACCGTACACACATCGGCAAAGTCGAGATTTATAAGTCCGGGGACTTGTATCAGGTCGGATATGCTTTGCACGGCTTGCTTAAGTACATCATCGGCTATTTCAAACGCATTTAGGAACGTTATCTTCTGGTCTGTAACGTGTTTCAAGCGTTCATTGGGTATCACCACGAGTGAGTCAACACGTGAACGCATTTCTTCAATGCCGCGTTCGGCGGATTCCATGCGCCGCTTTCCTTCAAATCCGAAAGGCTTGGTGACAACCCCTACCGTAAGTATGCCCATTTCACGTGCAACGTCCGCAACAATAGGTGCCGCGCCCGTTCCCGTGCCTCCGCCCATTCCGGCGGTTATAAATACCATATCTGTGCCTTCAAGGAATTTGGCGATTTTCTGGCGGCTCTCCTCGGCTGATTTACGTCCCACTTCGGGGTCTGAACCCGCGCCTTTTCCGCCTGTCATTTTTTCACCGATAGCTATTTTCTCGGTTGCCTCGGAGTTGTTCAGCGCGACAATGTCTGTGTTTATCGCCACGAAATCTACCCCTCGCACACCCGCTTGCATCATGCGGCTGACAACATTGTTGCCCGCGCCTCCAACACCTATTACCTTTATACTAACAATGGTGTCATTACCGCTGTCAATCTCAAACGGCATACCGTATCCTCCTTATCTTTCGTTAAAACCGGAATGTAAAGTGTATTAGCTTTACACAGAAGAGATTCTACTTTACACCCATATATAGTAACTCTTTTTTTAGGATACGTCAAGTAGTAATTGTTATTTTTTTGTAATAATTTGAAAATCTTTCTACGACGGTATAAATCTGCCTTCCTTACCGCCGTCATCGGGCAGGTAAATCGTTCCCGCCGCGTTCGGTTCGAGCTTGTCCAAGTATACATTCAGGTAATCCAGTTTATCATCGAGATTGTTCGGCATTCCGACAATGACCTTAAAGCGTCCGAGGAATGTAAAAGTCAAGCCTTGAGTTGAGTTGTATTCCACTGTCTCGGCACTTATGCCTCTATTCGACAGCAGGGTAATAAAATCCAATATGTGCTCAGTTTTATAGCTGTCTTCGTTGCCGACCTCCATGGCTGTGCCGGTCAGAGGCACTCTCAGCGTAAGTCCTGTAATTTCAGGTAATTTAGGCTTGTCCGGCACGGGTTCGAGCAGTTTCCCGCCCTTGTCGGCAATCCAGTATTCTCCTCCGTGTCTTATAAACGCAACGGGTTCACACTCAGTTATATGTATGACTACCCTGTTAGGCAGAATAGCCCTAATTTTTATTGTATCTGCATAAGATTGATTTGAACGTATTGAACTCGACGCGATTCCTTTATTTATATAGAGCAGGAAATCTCCTATGGAGATGCCCGAAGCGTCAATAATATCTTGCCTGCTGCATTTGCTCTCGCCTTCTACCTCAATGTAACTGACTTTGAAGAACATACTCGACCCGAAAACAATTACGGTAATTACTATAACGGACAGGAAAAAACCCGCAAGTCCGTTTTTGCGCTTGCGGCGCGGTTTCCTCTGCCGCTTTCGCGGCGGCTGTTTGTACTGCTTTTGTCTCATTAGTATTACTCCCCTGCGGCCAATGACCGCCTCTGCGAATATAACTGTGTTTCTTCGGGCGGCCAATGACCGCCCCTACCAGAAATTTGATTTATATCTCAATACGTTCTGCTTTTACTCCAAGCTGTGTAAGGACTTCTTCCGGTCTTTCGTACCCTCTGTCAATATGCCGCAAATCTGTTATGGATGTCACGCCTTCCGCGCCCATAGCGGCAACCATCAGTGCCGCGCCGCCGCGCAAATCCGTACACTTAACGCGCGTTCCGCTTAGTTTGCCAACTCCGCTTACAATCGCCACTCGTCCTTCCACACGTATATCCGCGCCCATACGCGCAAGTTCTCCAACGTGTCTGAAACGGCTTTCAAAAATATTCTCCGTAAACACCGTTGTGCCTTCGGCGCGTGTGCAGACGGCCATAACGGGCGACTGCGCGTCTGTCGGGAAACCGGGATACGGCATTGTGCGTATGGGGTGCATGGGACGCAGCGGTTTATATCGTGCCAGTTCGATTGCGCCGCTTTCGGCGGTAATTGAACAGCCCGCTTCGCTGAGTGCCGATAACACCGCGGCATTATGCTCGGGGACAACGTCCTCAATGCGTATTTTTCCTCCCGCCATAGCCGCCGCGCACAAATAAGTTGCTGTCTCTATTCTGTCGGGTAAGATTCTGTGTGCCGCCCCGCGCAGTTTTTCTTTGCTGCCACTCACTCGGATGGTCGATGTACCCGCGCCGTCTATTTTCGCGCCCATAGCAGTAAGGAATGACTGCAAATCTTCAATTTCGGGCTCACGCGCCGCGTTCTTGATTATAGTAACGCCATCGGCGGCACAGGCGGCAAGCATAATATTTTCAGTCGCGCCCACACTCGGGAATGACAAGATAATTTCATTTCCGTAAAGCCGTTTTGCTTTACATTTAATAATACCGCTGACTTCAAAAGTCTCAGCTCCAAGACTTTGCAGTGCCGAGAGATGAAGGTCGATTGGCCGTGTTCCAAGCTCGCAACCCCCGGGGTGGCTCATTTCCGCCTGTCCTGTGCGAGCCAAAATCGCCCCGAGAAATATGACGGACGAACGCATTTCTCTCATCAGCGACTCGGGTATATCAGAGCGAGTTACAGAAGATGAGTCAACCGTAACGATACCGCCGTCATACTCTGCTTTGCATCCCAGATGGCACAGGATTTTCAGTGTCGCGTGTACATCGGTCAAGTCCGGGCAGTTAGATATTATACTGACACCTTTACCCAGCAATGTCGCCGCGAGAATAGGCAGAACGCTATTTTTCGCGCCGTGCGCGCGAATCGTACCGCTGACCGGACCGCCTGTTATATTAAGAACCGCTTCCATTGGCTTTACCTCCGTGTTAGCTATTCGAGGTATATTATGCCGCTAACACGGAAAATGTTAATCCAATGGAATAAAAGCGTTTTTTTGCTTGCAAACGAGAACAATTACAAAAAACTCATTATTATTTGATAAATCCTTTCAGCTGAATCAAGAGACGCGAGATTCTCCGCCGCTTCCGACATAACGGCGCGTTTTTCAATGTCGCGCAGCAACTCTTTTGTCTGCCTGTAAAGTATTTCAGCTGTACATTCAGATTCCGGTATTCTGATTGCCGCGCCCGCGTTTTCAAGGACACGCGCGTTTGCGTCCTGATGGTTGTTGGTGACATTTGGAGAAGGTATCAGAATAGACGGTCTCCCGGACGCGCACAGCTCCGCGAGTGTCGAAGCTCCGGCGCGGCAGATAACGACATCGGCGGATGTCATTACAGACGGCATATCATAAAGAAACTCTTCTATTTTATCCCCCGCCGCTTCTTTCATCGCCGCGAACGCTCTCTTTCCGGCGATATGTATATGCCGGAATGAGTCGTCTTCCAGTTTTATGAAATCGAGCATCATTTTGTTCATCTCGCTCGCGCCTAGAGAACCCCAGAATGAGAGGACGAGGGGAACTCCCCCGGAGTTGCTTCTCTGCAAAAACCCCGCGCGTACCGGAGTTCCAACGGTTTCAACGCGCCTCGCTTTGGGATAATATTTTTTACTGACATCAAAACTGACAAGAACAACGCTCACTTTCGGCGCGAGCATACGGGTCGTCCAACCGGGCATGGCGTTTGATTCGTGGATGGCGGTCGGAATCCCCTTCTTTGACGCTTCGGCGGTTATGGGATAGCTAGCATAGCCGCCCGTACCCACGACAATATCCGGTCTGAAATCGTTCAAAATTTCACGCGCTTTAGAATTGGCGGAGAGCAGCAGATGCACTGCCTTTGCGTTGTGCGCGAACGCCTTCGGAGATAGCGAATGCCGCAGGTTTGATATTTTTATGGTCTGAATATTATACCCGTCACGCGGTACAAGCTGTGTTTCCATGCCGTTTTCCGCGCCGACAAATAATATCTCGGCGTTCGGATGCCGCTCCTTTAGCAAGTTCGCAACACTTACAGCGGGATATATATGTCCCGCCGTCCCGCCGCACGTAAAAATGATTCTCAAATGATTACCTCCTGTTATGCGTAGGGGCGGATGGCAATCCGCCCGGGACGATTGCCATCGTCCCCTACAGGGATACGCGGGCGGACGAACGGCCGCCCCTACGTTTACCCCGATTTTGCGGCGGGAATTTTACGTGAAACCGCCAGAACAACGCCCATCTGCGCGAGCTGAATTATCAGTGACGTACCGCCATAGCTGAAAAACGGAAGCGATATGCCTGTTGTGGGTATCAGCGTTGACACAACCGCTATGTTGAGGAACACTTGCAACGCCAACAGGGTCGTCACGCCCGTTGCCAGCAGAGAGCCGAATCTGTCGCGGGCGTGCATGGCAATCCAATAGCCGCGCAGTATAAGCATTACGAAAAGGAATATTATAAGGCACGCGCCGACATATCCCAACTCTTCACCGACAACGGCAAATATGAAGTCGTTGTGGCGTTCGGGCAGATATGCGTACTTCTGACGGCTCTTGCCAAGACCTACCCCGAACAGCCCGCCCGACCCAAGCGCGTAAAGTGACTGTATGAGCTGCCAGCCGCCGTGCTGAGGATACTCAAACGGGTCAAGCCAGACTTTTATGCGCGAAAAAGCGTAAGGGAACTGCGATATAAGCACATACATACCGACACCGCCGCCCGCAAAAGCGGTTGCGAACCAACCCCAATGCGCGCCGCCCGCGAACATCAAGGCCGCGCCCGTTCCGAGTATCAAGATAGTACCCGACATATGCGGTTCGAGCGCGAGCAATCCGGCAAGAAGAAGCAATATCAGCGCAAACGGCAGAATGCCGTATTTGAAAGTTTTCATCTTTTCGCGGTAGACGGAAATCATTGCCGAGAATGTCATTATAACACCCAGTTTGGCGATCTCCGATGGCTGAAAACTGAATTCGCCCAAATTTATCCAACGGGTCGCGCCTGTGCCTTGGTCTGTTCCGATAAACGGGACGAGTATAAGAAATACGACTGCCGTGAGCATAACGGGCAGCGACAGAGCGCGGAAATACTGGTAATCCATAAAAGAAACCGTTATCATTATTATAACGCCCGCGAGAGCCATAGCTCCCTGACGCACCACAATATACGTGGGCGAACCCCATCTTTGGGCATAGACGAAACTTGCGGAGAACAGCATGATAAGCCCTATTGCCGTCAGCATGATGACAAGACAGGCAAATGGCAAGTCGATTGGTCCGCGTTCGGGGCGTTCTTGTTCTTTAGATGCTCTTACGGCTTCGTCCATGGGTTGTTTCACCTCGGTAATATTAAATAACGGGCGGGCTAAAGGTCGCCCCTACAACACAAATCGTAACGCAACGGCGAAATATGCCGCGACACACAGAGCGACTGTAATCAGCGTAAACACTGTAAATATTGTCTTCTCGCCCCAGCCGGATTTTTCAAAATGGTGGTGTATGGGCGACATTTTGAAGAGCCGCTTGCCCTTTGTCGCCTTGAAGTACAGCACTTGCAGTATGACGCTGAACATTTCGATGATAAATACCAATCCCACGGGTATCAACAGAAGCGGCGCGTCTGCGGCAAACGCCAACCCGCAAATCATGCCGCCCAGAAACAGTGAGCCTGTGTCGCCCATGAATACCTTTGCGGGATGGAAGTTAAACAACAGAAACCCGAGCATACCGCCGAACAGGGCGGCGGCGGTGAGCGACACTTCGCCTCGCGCCCAAGCTATGGCAATTACCGTGAAGAATGCCGCAACGGGCATTGTGATACCCGCGCAAAGCCCGTCAATGCCATCGGTCAGATTCACCGCGTTAACCATACCCGCAACAAGCAGTATGCAAAAGATAAGATACACTATCCAATTCAGCGGGAATGTAATATCAAGGAAAGGTACATATACATCGGAGGTCAGAAAGCCGTGTATACGCATGAGCGCGAGGAACGCGGCGGAGACCGCCCCTTGGAGCATTAGTTTTTGAATGGCTGAAAGCCCTAAGTTGCGTTTGTTCTTTATCTTGAAGAAGTCATCGGTAAAGCCGATTATACCGAAGAGCCACGAAAAACCCAGAATAAATAAATGCGCGTAATAACCGTCCCTCATCGACCCCCAACCCATGACGATAATCGCGGCACTGATACCGAGCATGAACATAAAGCCGCCCATTGTCGGCGTTCCCTGCTTGGATTTATGCCACGCCGGGCCGATTTCGAGAATTGTCTGCCCGAATTTCAAGCGGCGCAGAAGCGGTATAAGTACAAATCCCGCGCCAACCGTTACCGCAAAGGCGATTACAGTGGCGGCTATTAATGTTTCGTAACGCATTCCCTCACTATCTCCCTCTCATCCATGTGGTATTTATGTCCCGCTATTTCCTGATAAGTTTCGTGTCCCTTGCCGCACAATAAAACTACATCGCCGCTCTTGGCGTAACTCAGCGCGTGGGCGATAGCGTTGCGCCTGTCGGTAATTGCGGTGTATTCGCCCTTGCATCCGGGTGTTATATCTTTTATAATCGCGTCGGGTTCTTCAAAGCGCGGATTATCGCTTGTGACAACGGTATAGTCGGATATTTCCGTTGCCGTTGCGCCCATAACGGGGCGTTTTTCCTTGTCACGGTTACCTCCGCAGCCCATGACGCATATAAGCCGCCCCTCTGTAAACTCACGCGCCGAGAGCAGTACGTTTTTCAGCGCGTCCGGCGAATGTGCGTAATCTATCAATACGGTTATACCGTCTTTATATTTCACGGGTTCCATTCTCCCTTTTACGGGTGGGATATTTTCAAACACTCCCGCCATATCGTTTACGCTAAACCCTAACGCCTTGCCGCACGTCAGGGCGGCGGCGGCGTTGTCAACGGAAAACTTACCCGGAGTGCGCCATGTGACAAACGAGTTTTTAATTTTGAAACGCACACAGTCGGAGTTGAATTCGATACCTGATACCGTCTCGATAGGAATTTTATCCGTGCTTATTTCGTCAAACAATCTCGCGCCGTAAGGGTCGGCGGTATTGACAACGGCAAGGTCGCACATATCAAACAACTTGCGTTTCGCCAGATAATACTCCTCCATCGTGTTATGGAAATCCAAGTGATCCTGAGAGAGATTGGTAAATATTGCCATATTATATTGTATACCTTCCACTCTGCCCATGTCAAGCGCGTGTGATGAAACTTCCATAAAACAATATTCGCAGTCAGCGCGTACCATTTTATCAAGCGTCTCTTGCAGACGCTGTGCATCGGGGGTCGTTCTCTCCGCCGAGAGTTCGTCCGTGCCGATTATAACGCGGTTTGTGCCGATAAGTCCGCATTTATACCCGAGCCGCGCGGTCATCTCATAGAGAATGTGGGTTACGGTGGTTTTTCCGTTAGTTCCGGTTACACCGACCATCTTCATTTTTTTTGAGGGATAATCGTAATACCTTGCCGCCATTTCGGCAAGTGTTGGGAACGGGTCGAACACGACATGGGGTATGTCTTCATCCAGAGGTTTTTGTGCAATAACAAACGCCGCCCCCGCCTGTACCGCTTTCGCGGCGAAGCTATGCCCGTCAACGGTCAAACCCTTCTGCGCGATGAATGTGTCTCCCGCGCGAATCTCGCGCGAATCAATACACAGCCTGCCGACATAGTTATCAAGGCTGACATTGGCATATTTTATTGGAAACCCGAATTGTTTGATGGTCATGTATAACCTCCGGTGCGTTTATTCGTAGGGACGACCTGTGGTCGTCCGCGGACGCACAATGTGCGCCCCTACACAATGGTTAATCATTTATACTGGTGTCGCGGAACTCGATGTTGACGACCCAACCGAGGTTTACATCCGTACCCGCCGGGGGATCCTGCACCGCCGCAACAATGGTAGAGGAGTATACGCCTGTCGCGCCGGAAACCCTCAAATACAATCCCGCGTCCGTTATCAGTTTGTTGGCTTGCTCGGGGGATTTGCCGATTACATTCGGGATTGTCACCATTGTTTCGGGTTTATCGGAATCCGTGTACAGCACGATTTCAGCCGTTGCCGGGATGATAACGCCCGCTATGGGCAGTTGGTCGATAACCGTATCGCCTTCG
Organism: Oscillospiraceae bacterium; assembly: GCA_009782385.1. Taxonomy (GTDB): domain Bacteria; phylum Bacillota; class Clostridia; order Oscillospirales; family UBA929; genus WRMG01. The sequence continues at coordinate 13,506 of WRJE01000018.1, forward strand.
CCCTCAGTGCGGTATTTCAGCCCCTCATTCTTGGCGGCATCGATTGCGTCATCAAGACTAAGACCCTTAAACGTGGGGGTTTGCAGTTCCCTGCCCGCTAAATCATCGGCGGAATACTGCGGCTTAACGCCGATATACGGCAGTATGTCCGCCATTATGCGCCCCGCGAGCGGCGCGCCCATATTGCCGCCTGAGCGGAGCAATAACGGTCCGCCCGGCTCGTCAAGCGCAACGAGAAGCGCAATCTGCGGATCGTCCGCCGGAGCGAACCCAACGAACGACACAACATATTTACCCAACCGTTCGTCCTCGGACAGATATGTTTTCTGCGATGTGCCTGTCTTGCCGCTGATACGGTAACCTTTTACCTGCGCGTTCTTGCCCGTTCCGACACTGACGACCCCCTCAAGTGCCTCACGCACAAGAGCGGAAGTCTCCTCGGAGACGACCTGCCGCACGACTGTGGGTGAATATTCCTCGACAATCATACCCGATGGGTCTGTAAAAGCCGATAATATATGCGGTTTCATCAGTTTGCCGCCGTTCATAACCGCAGACGTGGCGGTTATTAACTGCATGGGCGTGAGGTTTAAGGTCTGACCGAAAGAATAGGTGGCAAGCGTGAGGTCGCTGTAATTGTACTGCTCCCATGAGTGTATAACGCTGTTAGATTCACCCGGGATGTCCACGCCTGTTTTTTCGTAAAAACCGAAAGCGTGGGCGTAATCCCAGAACTTCTGTCTCCCGATTCTCAATCCAACGCTGATGAACACGGGGTTGCATGAGTTTTGAATACCCTCAAGGAACGACTGCCCGCCGTGTCCTATACGTTTATGGCAGTGTATCGGCTTATCCCAACCCGCAACGCGGATACTGCCGCCGCAGGAGAAACGGTCGTTCATACTTACGACTTTTTCCTCCAACGCGATTGCGGCGGTTATTATCTTGAATGTCGAACCCGGTTCATATGTATCGCTCAGTGCCTTGTTGCGATACTGAGCAAGCAGGGCTTCGGAGCGCAGTTTGTCGAGTTCCTCGCCTTCAAGCCCTGCTAACTGCGCCTGTACGGCGGGGTCGGTTATCACGGTACGGTTATTTAGGTCGTATGACGGCGATGTGGCTATGGCAAGGATGCCGCCTGTCTTTACGTCCATGACGATGCCGAAAGCCCGTTTGGACACTTGATTTTCAATCACGGCGGTCGCCAAATGTTTTTCGAGAAAATGCTGTATTATCTCATCGAGGGTCAGCACCATATTAAGCCCGGAAGTTGCGTCGATGTATCTCTCAAACGGTTGGGGCAAAGTCTTTCCGCCGCTCTCGCGCGTTGAGACAATCCTGCCGGGTGTTCCTGTTAGCTTCTCGTTATATTGCAGTTCAAGCCCTTCAAGCCCTATGCCGTCCGTGCTTATAAAGCCTATGGTGTTAGAGGCAAAGTTGCCGTAGGGATAATAACGCTTTGTGTCGGGATCGAGATAAACCGTGCTTTTAAGATTGTTTTCGTCTATGAACACGCGCACTTTTTCGGCTTCATCGCGTTCTATTTTTTGCTTTATCGCCACATATGCCCGATTCGCTTCTTTGTTTTTCTTAATTTTTTCGGCTACATCCTCAGCGTCAAGCTCAAGAATTTCGGCAAGACTTTCACTTATGAACTCCATGTCCTCGGCATCGACATTTCGCGGGTTAACACTGACTGTGTTGACGCTCGCGCTTACAGCGAGTGTCTTCATGTTGCGGTCGTATATAGTGCCGCGAGCGGGCGCGAGAATCGTGTCGCTCGTCTGCTGCTGGACAGCCTTTTCCTGATACAGTTCATGGTTGGTTATCTGAACTTGGAACAGCTTAATCGCTACAGGCACAAAAATAGCGACACCGAACAAGCCCATCAATATAATGGTGCGTACAAGTATGCCGCGGTGCGCCAACTGCGAGGGAGTATATTCAGGTTTTTTTCTTTTTCTCAAATTACAACACCCCGATAGCAATTAACAATTAACAGTTAACAATTAACAATGGTAATTGTATAGTTAACAATGAGAGGAACGTGGGCGGTCAATGACCGTCCCTACTACTATATAAGACAAGTCACTTGAATATGCCGGATATATTGTTTGTGATTTTTGATTTTAGTGAAACTTTGCCGTACAATTCGGCTTTTTCCTCGCCGGACATATCAATATAGGTGATTTGGCGGCGGTCAAGTTTGACAAAACCTAAGTCTCTAATAGCTATTTCAGAAATTTCATCGAGCGTGATACGGCTCTCCAACGCGGCGGTCAGTACCGCCTGTTCACGGACGGCTTCGGTCATTTCTTTCGTCAGCCGCGAATTTGACGCGCTGAGCGCGCTTATTTGAGCGTGGCTCAATACTAAGAGCAGCACGCCTCCCATAAAAAATATAAAGAGCAGTACAGAAGATAACCTCAGGCTCACGCGATGTGTCCTGCGTACCGTTACCGGTATTTCTTGATTTGCCGCCACGGCTTCCCTTACCCGTGTACGCGGATCGAATCTTGCCAGATCAACTCCGAGTTCAGATACGCTTCGCGCTGTTACATCCATGTCCGGCTCTCCTTTTTGCGGTTGTTTTACATTGGAACATTTTATACGGGATGACCAAGGGCATCCCCTACGTCATTGTTAATTGAATAATTACCATTGTTAATTGTTATTTATTAATTGTTAATTAATCTTCTCCGCCGCGCGGAGTTTCGCGCTGCGGGCGCGGCGGTTAGGGTCGCTGTCATTCGCCGTTACGGGTCGGCGTGTGATTATCTCCAACGCGGGTTTGAACCCGCATATGCACTTAGGAAAGTCCGGCGGGCAGGTGCAGCCCGTGCTGTAACGCTGAAAGGTAGTTTTTACAAGCCTGTCTTCTAACGAGTGGAAGGAGATAACCGCTATGCGCCCCCCGGGGTTCAGTAAGCCGATTGCCGCGTTCAGTCCCTCTTCCAACGCGCCCATTTCATCGTTGACAGCTATGCGTATTGCCTGAAATGTTCTCATGGCGGGGTGCTGAGGTTCTCTTAGAGCTTTTGAAGGCAGTGCTTTCTTTATTATTTCCACTAATTCCGATGTTGAATCAATCGGTTTACGTTCGCGGTTTTTTACTATGTGATATGCTATACGTTCGGCATACCGCTCCTCGCCCCACTCGCGGATTATCCATTCAAGCTGATCCTTGGAGTATCCGTTGACGACTATGTGCGCGTCAAGCGTTTGATTGGTGTTCATTCGCATATCCAGCTTCGCGTCTTTGTGATAGGAAAAACCGCGTTCGGCTTCATCGAGCTGCGGTGATGATACCCCTAAATCAAACAGCACACCGTCCGCGCCCGAATCGCACAGTGAGAGCATTTCGCGGAAATTCGCGTGATGTACGGTAACGCGCGGGTCGTCCGTTCCAACCGATGCTTGGGGGTCTTGGTCGAAGCAGATTACGCGCCCGCCTGTCAGACGTTCCAGTATCGCGCGTGTATGCCCTCCCCTGCCCATTGTCGCGTCTATATAAACGCCGTTGGGCTTTATATCGAGAAAATCTATACATTCATCCAATAAAACGGGTATGTGTGACATATTAAAATCCCAGTTCGTCCATCGCGGCGGCAAGGTTTTCAGCCGTCATTGACGAGCTTTCCAACTCATCCCAGCGGGATGCGTTCCATATCTCAACCCTGTCCGACACACCTGCTACCACCGCTTCTTTTTCTATAAAGGCGTAATCGCGCAGAACCTGCGGCAGTGATATACGCCCTTGTGCGTCAGGTTCGCACTGCTGTGCCGAACCGAAAAACATTCTTTGCATATTACGCGCCTTTGACAGCGGCAGTTCGCTGATTTTATTAGTAAGCTCCGCCCATTTATCAGAAGAATAAACCGCGATGCAATTATCAAGACCGCGTGTTATATAATACACTTCACCCATGGTTTCTCTCAGTTTAGCGGGCATGAACAGCCGCCCCTTGGCATCAACGCTGTGTCGGTAACTGCCGTTCATATTATCCCCCCTAATCCACCACTATTAACCACATTGGTAACAGTATAAACCACGCCAAATAATAAGTCAAGTGTTTTTTTGAGAAAATCAAATATTTAATTGCCGATAAAGCCGTATTTTTGCAAAAACAAGGCGAATATGTCACGAAACGTATGTTCTATGTTTTTGCAAAAGCACAAGATAATGGCGCACGTTTGAAACGTGCGCCACAATATATATGTATGTGTTTCTTTACGAATCGTGTGGTTTTACAGTGTGGTGTTTCGCGTCACGCAGCTTTGGCTCGTGGTGTCTTGCCTTAGACATGACAGCCTTAAAGTCGCTGCGGGCTTTTTTCACGTCTTGAAGCGCGAGAGCTATTGTATCCTCTGATTTTCTAAGGGCATTATCGAGATAATCGCTTGCGGCTTTTCGTATTTCATAGGAGCGTGTCTCCGCCTCCGTCACCATGTCGCGGGATTTGCGTTCGGCATCGGAAACCATGTTATTTGCTCTGGAGCGTGCGGAATTAAGTATTTCCTCTTGCGACACCATCTTTTTGGCGTGTTCTTCGGCTTGACGGCGCGTTGCGTCCGCTTCCCTTTTCGCGCTGCTTATAACCTCGTTGCGCGATTCGACTATTGTCTGCGCCTGCTTTATATCTTCGGGCAGTGTGTGGCGTATTTCATCGAGCAATCCAAGCACTTTGTCCCTGTCAAGCACACAGCGATCCGCGCCGAACGGCAGCGAAAACGCATCCTGCACCATATCATACAACTTGTCCAACAATTCGGTTGCTATACCGGACATAAAACATCCTCTACCTTCTTCAAAATCGCGGGGGATATAAAGTCGCTGATGTCGCCGCCCAACGCGCCGATTTCCTTGACCGCGCCGGAGCTGAGATAGTGGAACTTTTCGCCCGCCGTTAAGAACAGCGTGTCAAGATTCGGATTCATCTTGCGGTTGAGAAGTGCCATCTGAAACTCCATCTCGAAGTCTGACATCGCGCGGAGACCTTTTACGATAACCGCCGCGCCGTGTTTTTTCGCGTAATCCGCCAACAGTTCGTCAGAACTATCCACTTTAACATTGGGTATGGCGTTCGTTATCAGCTTCAACATCTCCACCCGTTCGGCGGATGAAAACAGCGTCTGCTTTCGTTTGTTCAACATACAGGCAACAATCAGTTCATCGAAAATCCCGGCGGCGCGGGTGATTATATCTAGGTGACCGAGCGTCGGCGGGTCAAAACTCCCCGGATAAATTGCTATTTTCATGAGTTCTCCTTTACCGAATCCATAAAAATTTAATAATATCTGTCAATATGTCCATCTCGTGATGATCTGCTGTTACAAGATACCCGTCACGGCTTACCGCTTCCGCGATAACGATTGAGTCGGCAAGCGACATACGGCGATACTCTGATTTAATCCGTCCGGCTTCAATTAGTACATCCATACTTATATCAGTAATTTCAACGATTGAATTAACGACACTTTTTAGTATTGTATCGGCATATTCTTTTCCATGTACTCTCCTGAAACCGTAATATACTTCAAGTAAATTCACCTTATTTACAACAAGGTATGCGTTGCCATTCATTGCTTCTTCGTATATTTCGGCAACGGTTAACGCTCCATCTTCTTGTTTAATAGCCGCAATTAAAGCGCAAGCGTCAAGAATGTAAGTCTTTTTCATATTCAGTTTCTCTTTCTTCACGTCTGCAAGCAAGAAATTTTTCCACAGTCAAGTCGCTGTCAGCCGCTATTCCAAGGAAAGGACAGCTATATTTCTCTCTTGCCGCTTCATCAATAGGTATTATAGTTATAACACGATTAAGTTCTTGAATTTTTACTTTTTGAGTTTTCAAAGCTGTTAATAAATACGATGACATATTATTTATATCCATTATTCTTTCGGTCATAATATTATCCTTTCATTCAGAACACAACTCACCCGTATTGTTGCCTACAATTTCGTATAAACAGTTATATGTTTGCCTGAGTAATTATACGCCGATTTGCGGTAACCCGTCATCTCACCCTGCTCGTGTAACCCCTCACAGACTATTATACCACCTGTCCGCAAAATGTCAATCGCGGATATTTCCGTCAACGCGCCGTTCAGTAGTTTCGAGTTATACGGCGGATCGAGAAAAATGAGATCATAACGCTCTTTTGAAGCACGGATAAAGCTAATGGCTTCTGTCTTTCTGATACCCGCTTTATCCGTAAATCCGGTAACTTCAAGATTTTTCTTGATTACCGAAGTATCTTTATCCACAAAGTCAACCCATGCCGCCCCCCTGCTTAGAGCTTCGATTCCAAGCTGTCCCGTGCCCGCGAATAAGTCGAGTACACGCCGCCCCTCGATATCGAACTGTATGATATTAAATATGGATTCCTTTATATGCGCGGAAGTCGGACGCAGACCTTCCGCGTCGCCGCCTGTAAAGGAATACAGCTTGCGCCCTTTGGCAGTGCCGGTAATTACTCTCATTTGTACCCTCCATGGAGAACGCGCTATGCGTGCAGTTAATAAATTAATTGTTAATTGATGAATTGCCATTGTTAATTGTTATCTGTTAATTGTTAATTGGTTTGACGGTATCGCGTTTTTTTCGGTGGAATGTTATCGCGAATCTGTGGGTTTCCTCCTGTATGCGCCCAACGGTGGCGAACAGTGTCGCGCTGTGAGTAATGCCGATTTCCATGTTGTCGGGTGTTACCAATCCGCGTGTGCGGTGGCGGCTGTCCTTTACCATGCCGAACACCGGAACGCTTATCCCCAACGTGTCCAGAGCGCGGACAGCCATTTTGGCGTGGGTCGCGCCGCCGTCAATAAACAAAACGTCAGGCATATCTGAAAACTTCTTATCCTCGTCCAACAGCCGCTTGAAGCGGCGGGTGAGTACCTCCTGCATAGCGTGGTAGTCATCGTTGATAGTTTCGTCTTTTATAGTGAACAGACGATAATCACGTTTACGCGGCTCGCCGTCAAGAAATACCGTCATCGCGCCGACACGGTGCTTGTCCCCCGTGTTGGAAATATCGAACGCCTCTATTCTGCGTACCGTTTCATCCAGATTCAACGCCCGTGTCAGCTCCAGCATATTCTTCGCGGCTCTCTCCTCTTTAGTCGTGACGCGCTCAAGTTCCTCACGCGCGTTTACGACCGCCAATCTAACGCGCTGAACATCATCGCCGCGTTTGGGAACGCGAAGTTTAGTGTTCAGCAGTTGGGCAACACTCTCTTTGTCCTCTATTTCACAGGGTAAAAGTATCAGCTTAGGGTATTCGGGACGGTTGGCGTAATACTGCGTCAAAAATCCGGAAATAACTTCCCGTTCTTCTTCCAACGGAAACATTACAATATCGCGTGAGAACAACTCTCCGTTAAGGTAGTGCAGCACCGCGACACAGGATTTTGCCGCGCCCGCGTGAAAGCCGATTACATCGGTGTCCGCCTTGCCTCCGGCAATGACTTTCTGGCGTTTGGAGAGATTGGAAACAGCGTTTCGGCGGTCACGCAGAGCTGCCGCTTTTTCAAACTCAAGATTGTCAGCGGCGGCTAACATCTGCCTGTCAAGTTCGCCGAGCAGCTTAGAGTGCTTGCCCTCCATCAGCAGAACAGCCTGCTCTATAACAGCGTTGTACTCTTCCTTCGTGATGTTTCCCTCACACGGCGCGATACAGCGGTTGAGATGACGCTGAAGACATGGGCGTTCTTTGCCAATATCGCGCGGGAACTTTCGTTCGCAGGTTGGCAGTTTAAGTACCTCGCTAAGTGTCTTTACAACCGAAGACGCGACTTTACGCCCCCCATACGGGCCGAGATAACGCGAGTCGTCTTCTTTGTATTTTTTCGAGATATAAAGCCGCGCGTAGGGTTCGCGCGGTATGCGTATAAACGGATAGCCGCCCTTGTCACTCTTTAGCAGTATGTTATATTTGGGTTGGTGGCGTTTTATCAGCGAGCATTCAAGCACGAGAGCCTCAAACTCCGTACCTGCCACAATGGTATCGAAATCGTTGACTTGAGCCACCATATTAACGGTCTTTTGAGTGTGACCGCTTCCGCTCTGGAAATATGATGTAACGCGGTTGCGGAGTGCTTTTGCCTTGCCGACATAGATAACCTCTCCGGTTTTGTTCATCATTATATAGACCCCCGGTTTAAGGGGCAATGTTAACGCTTTGTCATGCAGCTCTTTCTTATTCATAAGCACAACTAAACCGCCTGGATCTAAGAAATCCGGCGGCTGACTTATTTATATGTTTAAGCGTTGTCACCGGGGTTTGCGACTAACTCGGCAAGAGACGCAACGGCATCGTGTTCATCATCTCCGTCCGCCTCAATATTGATTGACATACCGTTGATTATCCCAAGCGACAGTATCCCAAGCAGACTTTTTGCGTTAACGCGGCGTTCGTCTTTTTCAACCCAGATACTGGAGTTGAACTCATTGGCTTTTTGGATAAAGAAAGTCGCGGGCCGCGCGTGCAGTCCTACCGGGCTTCCGACCGTAACTTCTTTGGAATACATACGATTCCCTCCCTGAATATCTGTTTCCCCTAAATCTCTATATAAAGTGTATTATATCAACGGCGCAACGATTCGTCAATCGGCAGATTAGCTAATTGAAGTTGTTTAGAGACGCGTATTGTTGACATAATATACAATGTTTATCGCATTTCTACAATCGTAACGCCGTCTTCACCCTCCCCAAAACGCCCCAGACGGAACGACTTAACCTGTTTATTCCGTTTTAACGCCTGATGCACCGCCGAGCGCACCGCTCCCGTGCCTTTGCCGTGAATGACCGTAACGCCGCCCAGTTTTGCCATTACGGCGTTGTCAATGAATATTTCCATCGCGCCGACAGCCTCATCGGTCGTCATACCGCGTAAATCCACTTCTGCTGAAGCCCGCGCCGTTACGGATGACGGTCTGATTGACGCGCCGCCCTTGGCGGCGGCGGGTTTTTCCTCGGTAAGCCGCACATCTTTGGGTTTTGCCGTCACTTTTAATAATCCCGCCTGTAAAGTAAGAACGCCGTTCTTTATATCCAGTATGGTCGCGGCGGTATTTGTACGCAGAAGCGTAACCGTGTCGCCTATTTTCAACGGGCGTTGGGGTGTAGGAGGAGGCTCGTCCGCCGTTTTCTGCGGCGACAGCTCGCGTTCCGCTTGGTTAAGTATGGACTTTAGTGAAGATTTCGCATCGTTTAACGCCTGATAATTCAGTTCCTCGCCGCTCTTACGCTTTAATTCGGACAACTCTTTAAGCACCAAGTCCACCGTCTCTTTGGTGTCTCTGATGATACTCTCCGCCTCCGACCGCGCTTTTTGAGTGTAATTGCCGCGCTCTTTTTCCATAACCGCGCGTTCGGATTCGGTCTTTTTTGCGTTTTCTTCAGCTTCAATCCGCAAAACTGCGGCTTGCGCGGATTCGCGCTCCCAGTGAATCCTCTGTTCCTCCAAGCGGCTGATGACATCCTCAAAGCGGGCATTCTCCTGCCCTATCTTTGCTTGGGCGCGTTCGATGATATTTTCGTCCAGTCCAAGCCGCCTTGAAATGGCAAAAGCGTTGGATTTCCCCGGTATGCCCGTTAGCAGACGGTATGTCGGGCGCAGTGTCTCCACGTCAAACTCGCAGGAGGCGTTTTCAACGCCCTCGGTGGTCAGCGCGAAGATTTTCAGTTCGGCATAGTGCGTGGTAGCTACTGTTTTCGCGCCGAGCAGACGCGCCTGTTCGATTACCGACACAGCCAGTGCCGCGCCCTCTATTGGGTCTGTACCCGCGCCCAGTTCATCGAACAGCATAAGCGTGTTGTTGTCGGCGCGTTCAAGCATTGTTACAATGTTTTTCATGTGGGATGAAAATGTGGAGAGCGACTGTTCAATGCTCTGTTCATCGCCGATGTCCGCCATTATATTCGCGAAGACTGCCGTTTCGCTGCCATCGTCCGCCGGAATGTGCAGCCCGCACGCCGCCATTTGCGACAGCAGTCCAATGGTTTTCAGAGCGACTGTTTTTCCGCCCGTGTTCGGACCGGTGATGATAAGCGTGTCATAACCGTGACCGAGCGTGACCGATATCGGTACGACTTTTTGCTTGTCCAGCAAGGGATGGCGGGCGTTGAGCAGTTTAACGCGCCCGCTATCGTTCATTATCGGTTCGCGGGCGTTCATATCATAGGACAGCTTGCCTCTGGCAAATATGGCATCGAGTTCCACCAATACGTTATAGTTGCTGTTAAGCATATCGGCGCAGTCCGCGCAGTCGGCGGACAATTCCGCCAGAATACGCTCAATCTCCTTGCGCTCCTTCGCGGACAACTCTTTAAGTTCGTTGTTGGCGTTGACGACCTGTATCGGCTCGATGAACAGCGTCGCGCCGCTGCTGGACACATCGTGGGTCAGTCCGGGCAGGTCGGCTTTATGCTCCGCTTTTACGGGGACGACAAATCTGTCGCCGCGCTGTGTGATTATGGGGTCTTGCAGGATTTTCGAGTATGCGGGCGAGGATATGATTTTTTGCAGATGGTCGCGGATTTTTGACGCGGCGACACGCATATGCCTCCGTATTTGCGCCAGTTCAGGGCTTGCGGCATCCGCTATCTCGTCTTCGCCGATAATTGAGTTGGTAATCTTATCCTCTAGGTGATTGTTTGACTGCAATGTGTTGAACATCGGTGTCAGGCAGTCATCGCCGCCCTTTGTGCCGTAGCCTTTCGCGCGGCGAGCGGCGTTCAGCACCGCCGCCATTGACAGCAGTTCGCGGGTGTTAAGGCTGCCGCCCAGTTCCGCTCGTTTCAACGACGCGCCGACAGGCGCGATACTCGCAAACGGCGGACTGCCGAAGATTCCTATCAGTCCCCTTGCCGCCGATGTCTGCTCAATGAGAGCTTGAGCGGCAGACAGGCTGTCCGCCGGGGACAGCTCAAGGCACAGCTCTTTCGCCCTCTCCGACACGGCGAGAGCTGAGAGCTTTTCAAGTATTTTCGGCAGTTCCAGTTTTGTCATGTTGTTACCCCTTTTTGTGGTTGATTATACGCATCTTGTAGGGGCGGTCATTGGCCGCCCGTGCCTAACCATTCCGCCGCATTCGTAGGGACGAACTGTGTTCGTCCGTGTTCCATACATGGGCGGCAGATTGCCGCCCCTACGGAATGGCGGATACGGTCAAATTTTACGCAAATTAAAAACCGTGACAAAATGCGGAATATCAAAAATTTCGGGTACACTTTTCAGATATTCTATATGTTCTCTTTCAAATTCCGCGATTTTATCCGCCGACAGCGATGACGCGCCAATGCCTCGGCACGCTTTCATGCGCCCGTGCCAGCTCTCGCGTGTAAACGTAACAGGCGCGTCATAACCAAAAGAATTTTCAACCTCAAATAAACCTTTCGCTTCATCCGGAAAATCGTAAGCAAACCGTTTCATGCTGTGACCCGACCATGAAGGGTTGTATTTCAAAATCATTTTTTCGCTGTTTGCCGCTATTTCGCTTTCATCTGGAATCCATGCCATAAACAATATACAAAAATGTCCCGAATCCTTTAATATGCTATGGATTTTAGGAAATACAACACTTTTATCAAAATACTGATAACATTGGCAAGCCGTTACGGCATCGAAGTGTTTTTCGGGAAAATCTACCGTTTCGGCGGGAGAAACTACATATGAAATATTCATACCCGCCGAGAGGAGCCGAGCTTGTTCAATTTGATTTTCCGAGATGTCTGAACCGATAAACTCCGCTCCGTATTTATAAAGATTGCGCGGCAGAACACCTGTACCCGTGCCTATATCCAATACACGCTGCCCTTTGACGCACAAGCCCATTTCAACTATCTTTTTATAGAAAATGTCCGGATAAATATCCCTGAATTTCGCGTAATCTTCCGATGTGCGTCCCCAATCGAAACTCTTTCCGTTATCAATATCGCTTTTTGTTATTTTCATTTTACCTCCGGTTAATAATTATTCTGGCGCGTCCTGTAGGGGCGGTCATTGGCCGCCCGAGAGCGATCTACAGGATGATAGGGTATTGGAATTCAATTTTCAAAATGCCCGTTACCATGAAGAACCAGAAAATGCAAACATAAATATAAGCGAAAACAGCATAATGATAATATTTCTCACTGACAATAAAACAGATGATATTAATAAAAATGGAACAAGTTTTTTGGTTATACCGCTTGTCTTATTTAAGGCAAGTACAAATCCTGAAATACCCATAATTGCAGCGATAACCGTAGAAAAGAATTCTTCTAAATACACCAAGTCACTAAAAATATTAAAACTAGAAAAAATAGATATAACTCCCGAAAAAAACATAATTATACCAACCACTAATGAAGTTGCGCTTGGAAGCATACACAACGATAAAAGAATTATTTTAACGACTCGCCTCATACTACCCTCCATAAGTGTATAAATCACTTGCTATTATAGATAAAATAAAAAATAGCAAATCGGAAAATACACTGATTGACAGTAAAACAGAAGATGCTAAGAAAAACAGAGCAAGTTTTCTAACTGTACCGCTCGGTTCTTTTAGTAACAACTTAAATCCGATAACTCCTATAGTTACTGCGATACACGATGATATGAACTCATGTATTTGGTTTGAAAATGAAAGAAAGTTGAACTCATAATGGATAGTAACTAAATTGAGCATCATGAATATTTGTATTATTAGAGAAGCTACGCTTGGAAGTATACACAGCAACAACAAGCATATTTTTACATACCTCTTCATATAAACCTCCGAATGAGTATACTATTTGTGATGTACATATAATTCTTAATTATTCAAGTTCTAGCAAGATGATAAAAATATTATATTACATAAATTCCAATGACGCGAACGATTTTTCCACCTGTGACACAACATACTGCTCACACGCTTTTGACAGAACCGCCGTATCATCATCATTCAGCGCGAACGAAACAAGCCGCTGCGGCTCGCACGACAAAATGTGGCGCATAGCGTCCAACGCGCCGGGTGTCAGCCTGTGTTCATGCTCGTCCAAATCCGGCTCAAAGCCGGACAGCGACATTAACCTCAGCTCAAACGCCGCCTTTATAATCTCAGCAGGGCGTTTGCTCCGACCCAGAGCGTTCAGCCCCCACAGGGCGAGTTCAAAAATATCGGCGCAAGGCACGTTCTCAACGCAGACAGCGTCAAGCAGTTCCGCAAAATAGATTCCGAATGAGAAACTTTTTATATCCTGACGCAAATCAAAGAACAGGTCGATGGTTTCGGAATCATCGAGCGTATGCCGGCCTTTTGAAACAAAAAGCGTGTACTCCGAGTATGCCAGCAGTTGAGACGACGCTATATGAGGACTGCCACGGCGGCGCGCGCCGCGAGCCAGAACGGACAGTTTACCGTCCTCCGGCGTGAGGACGGTCAGCATTTTGTCGTAGTCCTTATACGCGGTCTCGCGCAGTACCAGCGCGTGTGTTTGTTTGTGCATCGGTATCACCGAGCGTTATTGTATCACAGGTTCTTGTTTTTTGCAAACGGGCGGACGAACGACCGCCCCTACGGGGTTTTCGCCGTTTTCGTAGGGGCGACCTTTGGTCGTCCGCGTTCCCCCGTAGGGCGCGGCATCCTTGACGCGCCGTGTAAAAATGGCGATAAAACGCGAACGGGCGGGCATGGAAGCCCGCCCCTACCGTATTCCCAATGGTCGTAGACGCGGCATCATACCGCCCGTTATAATAATTAATCGTATTATGTAATACCTAAAATTTAATAAAACTTGGTTTCTGTCCAGTCTGAACCGCCCGCGCGACCATTCTGAAAATAAATTGTCTCTATCCAACCTGAAGCTCCGGCAGAGTTGACCGCTCTGACTCGAACAGGATAAGCATAATGCGGAAACCCGTCTTTATCACGTATCTCATATGCGTTACCAAATGACCTAATCGAAAATGATGTCATAGTATTATTTGTAAACTCACGAGGTGTGAACCAAACATTTGACGAATCAATAAACTGCAATTCATACCAAAGTACTCCTTGAACGTTTTCCCATGATACAGTTGTATTTGAATTACCTCGACTGTATTTCAACCAACTAGGCGTTTTGGGTGGAGTTACATTATTAGAGCTTGATATGTCAGCTATCCACTGAGCATAATATGTTAGGCTTGAGTTTCTATTTGTAACTCCTGTGTCAAAAGTGATATTTTGATTAGGCATATCAAGACCATATGATGTGTTATTCTCATATCTCCATCCGATAAATGTGTAGCCATGTCGTAATGGTTCCGTTCTTGATAGATTGAATGTAACTACCCCGTTGGCATCCTTAACTTCAACATGATTACTCGGCGCACCGATACCACCATTTGCATCGTAATTTATATAACAGGCATAGTCAGTAGTCGCTACAGTCATATGCCACATTGCATAGAGCGTAACATCTGCGTCTTTATTGTATGTATCACCTGAAGCATATGTTGAGTAAAAATCTGCATTGGGGGTTTCTCCCCAACCTATAAAATTATATCCGCTCCGTGTTGGCTTAGTAGAGTTTATAGTCAATGGAACGCCCTCAGTTTTGGTTTGGCTTGACGGCGCACCGTTTCCACCGTTTGCGTCATATTTAATTGTATAAGTTTTGTCAACTGTAGCATTACTATTGTTGCTATGATTGTATGTTATCTCTGCCCACGGCGACACTCCGGCAGCATTTACCGCGCGAATACGGAAGCCGTAGTTATGACTACCTAATTGTGTGACTGTATATGACAATGCTTTACTATCTCTATACTCCGTATCCTTTTTCCAAGCACCATTTGTATTTGGACTTTTATACTCTGCCTCATACGAGGTTGCGCCCGAAACTTCATTCCAAGAAATTTCCGCAGTAGTGTTATTCGATTTACTCGCGCGTAACCCCGAGGGCATAGAAGGTTTAAGATTTTCTATGCCTATTAACACTCCGGTAACTGCGCCTAAGACACCGGAGTTAACATACTCAATCTCAGTCCAATCTGACATTCCGGCAGAGTTTACCGAGCGGACACGGAAACCGTAAGTATGGCTACCTAATCTTGTTGCTATATATGATGTGCCGCCTTTATATTCCGTGTCTTTGACCCAAGCGTTATTTGTATTAGGGCTTCTATACTCTGCAATATATGTCGCACCTGATGCTGCGTTCCACGATATCCTCGCGGTCGTAGAACTTGCCTTTGAAACAGTCAATCCAGATGGTTTGTTAGGAGGGATAGTGATGCTTGCGCTACTGTTAACATTGTTGCCTCCTAAGGCGGTAATTCTGTATAGCCATATATCCCGTGAACCATATGTGCTAATAAATTTCTCATATGTCCAATAGCTAAGTTTAATTGGCCCGCCAGTTCCCGCACTATTATCACCACCATACTCCAGAGCATAAAAGCCTGCATCTGTAGCGGATATAAACGCAAGAGAATGTCTGCCGTCTATCCTCAAGTGAGCTCCTGCTTGACCCTTTTCTTGGAGTAATGTTTTTAACGTTTCTGAGTTATGTTTTTGATCCCCAACCCTAACCATGTCTAATGTTCCATAAACAGCACCATAAATATAATCAGCATATGCATAACAACCTGCACATACCCTATTCATTGTAATAGAGTATGCTCCGTCATTGACTGTGCCTACATATCCATAACCTGCATTGGGATAAGGAAAATGTTCACCATTTGGTTTCCATTTTGAGTTGCTTATGAAATGGCTGATTACCTTTTTTGCCTTTGCTGCGTCTGTACCGCTGCCACTAAAACTTTGCTTATCAATCGCTGAAAGCATTTGAGCAATTTCTGTCGAATTTGTAACGTTATAAGTATTAGCTAACGCTGACTCAATATTCGCCCCCATCATTGTTAGCGCGAGGATTAAGCTAAGTATGACACAACTGATTTTTTTCGTTTTCATTATGTTACCTCCATATTATACAAAAGTCGCTTTAATTTATTTATCTTTGACCTTGATTATCTGTTGGCGTAAAAACATACACTGTTCGTGTATCTCCGTCATATTCTGCACCATAGCCAAACGCTTCGACAAGCACTCCAACAGGTAAATATGTCCTACCTGCGACAGAAAACGGCTCTACAACATTACCATCGCTGTCTGTTGTGGTGATTTCGAGAGGTTCGCCGTCAATTACAATCTTTATGTCATTAAAATAGGCGTTGAGTTGCCTATAGTTAGCCGCAGCTAATCCGGGTATGGCAATCGTGCTAAGAATCAACGCGAAAACCACGCCAAGAATGAAGTACCTAATTTTTTCAGTTTTTCGCACAAGTAACTCTCCATTTCATATGTTTTATTTGAAGGTATCGTTTTCACCACAATACCTTGCGGCAATATTATCAATTATTAATTGTTTTGTCAAGCATTATTTTTACTATTATCAATAATTACTTGAATTGTTTGCGTTTCTTCCTGTTGTGGTTTACCCTTGCTCTAAGGGGGGATTAATCATGCTCCATTTGCGTCTATTAGAGTTGCGGAAGAAGAAAGGAATCACTCAAGCGGAAATTGCCGGATTGCTTAGTATTACGCCGCAAGCATACTCTCTTTATGAAACTAGTAAAAATAATGTCAACAACGAAACTCTCTGTTACTTAGCTGATTACTATAATGTCACCACCGATTATCTGTTAGGTCGCCAAGAATCCATCCCCTCATTTCTCAACGCAGATGAAAAAACCGTAATAGAACAATACAAGGTGCTGGACGAACGCTCTAAGAGTGCGGTTAAGAACTGCCTTGCTTTTGAATATTCAAAAACTCCCAAAACAGCAGACATAAAAAAATCGGCAATGTAATATATCCCCCCGAATTTATCTCAAATACAAAAACGCCTTGATGAAAATTATATCATCATGGCGTTTCCTTGTAGGGCGCGCCCTTTGGTCGCGCCGTCCTGCCCCCGCCGCACCGTTTCCCTCCATCGTTGCCATCCTGTATGGCGCGGCATCCCTGACGCGCCGTGTTTATTAACACGGGCGGACGAATAACCGCCCATACGGGGTTTTCGCCGTTTTCGTAGGGGCGACCTTTGGTCGTCCGCGTTCCCCCGTAGGGCGCGGCATCCCTGACGCGCCGTCCCACCCCACCGTCCCGTTATTTCCGTTCCCCTGTAGGGCGTGTCGCCCCCGGCACGCCGTCCCACCCCATCGTCCCGTCATTCTCGCGTTTGCCGTGTAAGCACAGACAGCATAATCAAAAACGCAAACCCAAGTGTCAATATGAAAGACACCTTCAGCGTTCCCGACAACGCACTGCTGAAATCCAAGCGGGCAATTTTATCGACCTGTTCCATGAGATAACTTGACACAGGCAATCCGAAATTGAAAACTCTCAGTATTATCAATATGTAGAGCGATGAAATACCGCCGTGCAGCAGCTTTCCCGTGATGTACGTCCACGAGCGCAGCCCGCTCTCGCCGATAAAACTCAGCACCTGACAGTGAATCGACACGCCCGCCCACCCAAGCATAAACGCCGCCATTGCAAGCCGCTGCGCTACATCAGCGTTCAGACCTTTGAGCATCCAAAGTCCCGATGTGACTTCGATAAGCCCCGCCGCGAACGGTGTCGCGGACATTATTTCAAAGGTGTAAAGCATTCTTATGGTAACGGCGAAGAATATCACAAATGCGCAGACGTTGAACATGGCATAGAACGATGAGCGGACAGACTCGGTAAACGCGGTCGACAGCCTTACCGCCCGCTCCGGCGCGTTACGCGCCGACTCCCCTATCGGTTCGCGGTATTTGTAGAATCTGAATATCAACCCCACGGTCAGCGACGCGAGGATATGCGCTCCATACAACAGCCATCCGGCCTTTGTGCCGCCGAAAATACCCGCGCCCACCGCGCCGAGAATGAACGCCGGCCCGGAATTGTTGCAGAAGCTCAAAAGTCTCTCAGCTTCTGTCTTTGTGCAGTTCCCTTTTTCATAAAGCGCGATTGCGGTACGCGCCCCCACAGGATAGCCTCCAATAAACCCAAGCACCACCGCCGCCGAACACGCGCCGTTCAATCTAAACAGCGGGCGCATTACGCCCTCAAGGGCGTTGCCCAGATACCGCGCCGACCCAAGCTCCACAAAAAGCGTTGACAGCACAAAAAACGGGAACAGCGACGGCACGATTATATCAAGGCACAGCGATATACCCTCACGCGCCGCCAGAGAGGCAAGCTGAGGTTGTATTAGAAGCCCCGCTGATGAGATAATTATTGCGGCTATAAGCAATAAATCAATTAAAGGGCGCGTATTACGCGCCCTTGGGCGGTCAATGACAGTCCCCACGCGGCGGATTATATCCCTCATGGCATAATCACCGTTACGGCGACACTCTCCAGACATTCCGCCGTCATTTCGCATTGATATACCATGTCGAGTTCAGTAGTTAGTGAACTGACAGACAGCACTTCTCCGCCCTCCGACTCATCATTAAGCCGCAATCCGAGCGAATATTTCATATAAGCATCGGCGGAATCATAGGAGATTTTATACTGTGTCGGTTCATATTCCGTAAGCGTCTCTACTACCCACACAAGCGGCAGTGTAAAGCTGCCGCCGATGCTTAGAGTTTTGCGGTCAACTGTTTTATCGGCGTTGACGGTTTCGGATTTCCCCCAATAGAGGTTAAAACGCCTCCCGGCAATGACTATTGCGCCGCGTTTCTTCTCGCGTCCCGTGTAGTTTTTACCCGTTGCGTATGAGGGAATCACCGATGTGTATTCGTACCATGTACGCGCCGTAACCTCCGCCATCGCGTGTACCTGACGCATACCGATGATATTCGAGTTCACAAGACCGCTTACCAGTAACTGCCCCTCCTCGACCGCCTGTCCGACAGTCACCGCCGCCGCGCCCTCGAGAGTGTTTATAGACGTAATCAAACCCGCCTTTCGCGCGACAATATTGCACGGAACGTTACGCGCTATAATGTCCGGCTTGGGTTCTTTTTCACGCACCTCAACACTCGCGCGGCTGCCTTTTACATTTACGGCAAGCCATTCAAGTTCGGGGATTCGCAGAATCATCCTGTTTTGCAGTTCTTTAGAGTCGATATTGCGCCTGAGCGTACCGATTCCCACGCCCAGCTCGCCAAGCTCGCGCATTATCCTCTCCTTGGGTATTTTTTCGTTGCCATAGACGTTCATATCCCAGATGAACAGTGAGAGCGCGAATAATCCCGCGCTCATTACGAGTATACTCAGCAGCAGCGCGTAACGCCTGC
>WRJE01000019.1 GCA_009782385.1 Oscillospiraceae bacterium
AAACCGTGACGGTATCCGCCTTTCTATCGAACAGCAACACAGGCGTTTCTTCATACATTATTGTGTATTTCGACACTTTGCCGTTACCGCTATTTTCTAACACCGGTGCGCCCTCCTTACAAGCATTTCAACATTCACAGTTGCGGGCTTCGACATCTTAGCAAATGTGGATTCGCTGTCAGTATAACACGCAACAGACGCAAATACAATAAAATTTCTGTTTGTTAAGCTCTGTACCTTTTTGTTTTGCGCCGTAAATCGACATCAAATTATGGGCAATGTGATTTGACATTGTTTATCCCTTGTGCTACAATACGCTTGCATGGGCGGTGTGTCGGCGGTCACTTTGTCCTCCGCGAGGAGGTGATGCGTATAATGGAGTACATAACAGAGCTTCGCAAACTAATCCAAGCTCTGGCTTCTCTGATTCGCGCTATAAAAACAAAGTAGCCGCCCCCGATAGCTAAGGTTGGCGGTTACTTTTTTAGTTCCAAAACCTTGAGGCGAAGACCGTTTGAGGTGCCGCCCCTCTGCTGTTATATTACCACTGTCATAACCCTTTGTCAAGGGTTTTTTTCATTGGGGAGTGTATAAATAGCACTGATGTTTTCGTAGGGGCGGATGGCAATCTGCCCGTGTTCCTTTATTCCTCTATTCGATTCCCATTATCATCGTACCATGTATATCTTTCCACGTTGTAAGTAAATCCGTATTGATTTTTTATCGGGTCAAATCCTCCTGTTCCGTAATACTCTTCTAAACGCATCCGCTTCCCTTGTATGAACGGGTTTATATAATCATAATAATAGACAAAAGTGTGGTTAAACCCATCAACCTGTGCTACAAGTTTATAATCTTCTTTTACAACAACGTGTTCTACCCTGATTGCGAACCCAAAGCCTAAATAAGCAAACGGAGCAATGGTAATTAGTGAAGCCGCAAACAATATAGCACACATAATTTTAATCGGTTTTTTCTTTATTTTTTTAATCATTTGTGCAGTTCCCAAAATTACTCCGATAATGAAAACTATCGCTGAAATATAGTAAATCCGGTATCTATAATCTAAATCCATTGAATTTAATATATATCTAAATAAAAAGAATGCGCCGACAAATAACACACAATAAATAAAAATTATATTTTTCAATTTGCATACGATAATTTTCATAATCTATAACCCCGACCTAATACAAATAATATACGCCGTTCCCGCTCACACTTACCAACTTGAAGAAAACGGGACGGCGGAAGCCGTCCCTTAGAGGTATAATCATGAAAAAACGAACAAAACCTAGCGTTTCGAGAACTGCGGCGCACGTCTCGCGCCCTTGAGACCATACTTCTTGCGCTCTTTCATGCGCGGGTCGCGCGTTAAGAATCCCGCTTTCTTCAGCGCGGGTCGGAACTCATCGTTCACCTTCAGCAACGCACGCGACAAGCCGTGGCGAATCGCGCCCGCCTGACCCGCTACGCCGCCGCCGATAACGGTCGCTATAATATCAACGCGCCCAACGGTCGAAGTTGTAACGAGGGGCTGACGCACGGTCAGTTTAAGCGTCTCAAGCCCGAAATATTTATCAATATCGCGGTTGTTAATCGTTATCTGCCCCGTTCCGTTCGGGAACAGGCGTACACGGGCAACGGATGACTTGCGGCGTCCCGTTCCGTATACATAAGGTCTCGCACTCTTATACATTACCGCTCACCTCCGTGTAAACTTCCGGTTTCTGCCCCGCGTGGGGATGCTCAGAATCGGCATAGATTTTCAAACGTCCCAAAGCACAGTCACGGTGTTTGTTCTTGGGCAGCATACCCTTGACCGCCAGTTTCACTGCCAGCTCGGGGCGTGTTCCCATCAGCGTGCGGTACTTCGTCTCTTTAAGCGCACCGACATAACCGGAGTGGGTGCGGTACATCTTCTGGTCAAGTTTATTACCCGTTAACACCACTTTCGCGGCGTTGATGATGATAACATGGTCGCCGCCGTCAACGTGCGGCGTAAATTCCGGCTTATGCTTGCCGTGAAGTAAAACAGCGGCTTGAGCGGCAACGCGCCCCATCGGCTTGTCCTCCGCGTCGAGTACAAACCACGCGCGTTCGATTTCCTGCTGTTTAGCCATGAAAGTTTTCATGGAATCCCCTTTCCTACTCGCGGTATATAGATTATTCTATGTGTCACCACGATAGTTTACCATGGTGTTTCCGCATTGTCAATAGTTTTTTTAATATTTCCCAAATTCGCCAAAATCTTCGCCGCCGCCGACCTCCGGCATATCAATTCGGGCGGATGCCTTGGGCATTGCGAGCCGCTTTTTGTCTCCCGCGCCGAGCGCGGATTGACCTCTCAGCTTGAACTGCGCTACCAGTCCGTCAAGTATCGCCGCCTGTCCGCTCATTTCCTCTGATGCCGCCGCCGATTCCTCGGCGGTCGCGCTGTTCTGCTGAACAATCTGCGCCACTTGATCGATGCCGTGGTTTATTTGCGCGATGTCGGCAGACTGCGTCTTAGACGACTTGGCAATTTCACCCACGAGCTGTGTGCTTTCGCCGATGCCCGATACAATCTCCTCAAGGCTCGCCGCCGTCTCGCCGGCGATACGCGCGCCCAATTCGGTTTTTTCCATCGAGTCGGCAATCAACGCGCCCGTCTCTCTCGCCGCGTCCGCGCTCTTGTTGGCAAGGCTTCTTACCTCCTCGGCAACGACCGCGAACCCCTTGCCGTGCTGTCCTGCTCTTGCCGCCTCAACGGCGGCGTTCAGCGCGAGAATATTTGTCTGGAACGCTATACCGTCTATAACGCTGATAACCTTATTTATGCTCCGGCTTGCGAGATTGATGTCCTTTACCGCCGACATCATCTCGTTCATCTGGCGGCTTCCCTTTTCCGCGCTGCTCATAATAGTGTCCGCTAGATTCGCGGCTTTGCCCGCCATTTCCGCGTTGCTCTTTGTCATTTGAGCTATCTCGGAAATTGAGCTTGAGAGTTGCTGTACGGAAGCTGCCTGTTGTGTTGAGCCTTGGGCGAGAGCCTGCGCCCCGTCCGCGATTTGTTTTGAGCCTGATGTAACCTGCGTTGTTGAACTGTTGATTTCACCGAACATAACATTTAGGTTATCGACCGTATTTTGCAGTGCATTCGCCATAACATCTTTCTCGGAAAGCACTTTCACATGGGCGGTCAAATCGCCGTCCGCTATAGTATTAAGCTCCTGTGATATATGTAAAATATGGTCGATAAACGCTCCGCAGCCCTTCATAAGCTGTCCTATCTCATCCTTGTAGACCGTATAGCTGTTCAAGGCATTTAGTTCTTCGGGGCTTACATTAATGTCACCTGTTGTTCCCGCCTTGTTCATGAAACCGGAGAGTAAAATCAGCGGCTTGCTGATTATTCCCGAGAGGTAAAACGCGAGAAGAACGGCGGCAATCAGCGCAACGGTTACGATAGCAACCGTGATTCTAAGCGAAGTCTGTCCGCCGGAAATCGTTTGATCGGCATAATCCAAAGTGTTTTCCTCAACCGTAGCAAGCACACTTTCCACAACCGTCAGCGCGTCACGTCCGTTCTTTATGCTGCTCTGAATAAGGCGTTCACGCTTTGAAAGACTTTCGAGGAAACTGTTTATGTCATTTTCATACACCTCAAGAGCCTCAAGCATAACTATGGAGTTTCCAATATCGAAACTATATGTGCTTTCCTCAAGAAACTCTGTCAAAAAAGCAACGGTTTCATCGAACATTTCCATATTCTTAGTGACATTGGATGTATCAAGCGTCTCAAACATAAGCTCAAAAGAACTGCCGATGTTGTTAAGCCTGTTTGCTATGTTCATGCCCTGCTCAATACGTCCGACACGGAACAGTTTGGTATTCTCATCAATAGGATGTCTCGCTTCGTCTTTAGCCAATATTATCTGATAATCAAAAATTCCCATACTCATCGAGGTAAGTTTTTCCTTGTTCTCTTCCGCGCTTTCGACAATGCTTTCCAGCTCTCTGTTTGCGTCATGAATGTGATTCAAATCATTGGTTATCCCGACTATCAACGCGCCGACCCTGTCGGCATCGTCTTTATATCCCGCAAGGAAGGGGTTGCCCTGTATGAGCCCGTTCATATCGCTCAGTGTATTCTTTACCAAATTGATTTCATTAACGACTTCGTCATAGTATGTATCGTCAAGCGAGAGCCCCACAGACTCCAATCCCGCGGAAACCAATCCGAAGTGTTCGGCAATCAGAGCAGCCGTGTTCAGCATTTGAATATCATCGCGCATATTCTCGACATTTTTGTTAGCGGATAAACTTGATATAACGATGACTGCGCCAAGTATAAGGATTATTACGCACGCTATACCGAAGGACAATAGAATCTTTGCTCTGATTTTCATGTTCTTCATAATGAAAGCCTCCCTCAAAATTTATACCCTCTTGTCGGATTGTATCATCTAACGGCGTTTTAATCAATACCTTTTATTAATAAAAACGGCAAACGCATATAAAGAACGGTCGGGCATGGAAGCCCGACCCTACATATTTGCAACGGTTCGTAGGGGCGGGGTTCAATCCCCGCCCGCGTTTACCGCCGTCCGCAAATCAAAACAAATATTTTTTTATTTGTCCTATGGCGTTTTTCTCCAATCTTGATACCTGAGCCTGCGATATGCCCACCTCTCCGGCGACTTCCATCTGCGTCTTGCCATCGAAAAACCGCTTTGCCAGTATGTTGCGTTCTTTGTCGGTTAATCGTGTGAGAGCTTCTTTAAGTGATATTCGTTCAAGCCAGTTTTCATCGTTGTTCTTTGTGTCTCTAACCTGATCCATTATGAGGATAGCGTCTCCGCCCTCGGAATAGACGGGTTCATGCAATGAAACCGGGTCAAGAATCGCGTCAAGCGCAAGCGCGATGTCCTCAACGGGCATATCCATCGCCTTGGCAATCTCCTCAATGCTCGGCTCACGCTGATTGTCGGCGAGCAGTTTTTCTTTCGCCTGCAAGACTTTATACGCCGTGTCGCGTACCGAGCGGCTTACACGTATCGAGCTGTTGTCGCGCAGGTAACGCCGTATTTCACCGATTATCATCGGCACGGCGTATGTCGAAAATTTAACGTTTTGTGAAGTATCAAAATTATCTATGGATTTTATCAGCCCTATACAGCCGACCTGAAACAGGTCGTCTATAGATTCCCCTCTGTTGGAAAACCGCTGAATTATGCTCAGTACAAGGCGCAGATTACCGGAAATGAGTTTCTCCCGCGCTTCCTTGTCGCCCGTTTTGGAGCGGTTAAGAAGCTCTAAAATCTCCGCGCTGGGCAGCACCGTGAGTTTCGATGTATTTACGCCGCAAATCTCCACCTTGGCAAGCATAACACCCCTCCTGTTCACCCTCTCATTATTGCCGGGTGACGGGTTTGTTATACTATGGCAAAGTTACCAAAAAAATTCCGTCTACTTGGAGGGTTGTATAGTTCCCACACCTATGCAAAAGGGAGTGTTCAATAGCGTTGATTTTATTTGTAGGGGCGCGCATTGCGCGTCCGCAATCAACAGAAACCACTGTTTTAGACGGACGGCCAATGGCCGCCCCTACAAGGTTATCAAAGCATTTTCCCACACCCATGCAAATTTGCGTCTTGACTTACGGGGGATTGTAAAATATAATCGGATATGTCGTTATTCGCGGCAAATTGTTTATTTCCGGTGAAAAACTTATTCATAAGTATGGAGGCTTAAAGCATGAAGACAATTTGGAAGGTCATCCGAAAAAACGAGCTGAAATATATCCGCTTCACCCTGTTTTACTTGTGCGCGGCGGCGGCGATAGCCGTAAGCAACGTGTATATAGCCTCGACAGAAGGGCTAATCGGTCAATCCGCCTCTGAATTTGACCGCCAAAACGTAATACGGCTGCTGCTTGTGTTAGCCGCGTACACATCGGTGAAGGTGGTGTTCAGCGCGTTGTCGGCGTTGTTCTCCAAACGTTTCGCCGGAAAGACAGAGTATAAAATGCGTGTTAATTTCGCCAAACACTTTACATATATCCCGTTCGGAGCTTTCGGCAAGAAGAACAGCGGCGAGATGCTGTCGCTGTACTCGAACGACCTGCCCAGCGCGTCAAAGTTTATAAGCACGGACATTTTGAAACAACTAGGCGAAATTATAGCGTTGATAGTTTCGGCGGTGTTTCTGGCTCTAATGAACCCCCTGCTGACCTTGATATATTTCGCGATGTACCCGCTGTTGATTTTCTTGCAGACAAAGATATCCGCGCCGATGGGAGAACATATGCAAAAGGTATCTGTTCACAGGGCGGACTTCAACGCCGTTGTAAATGATTGTTTGCAAAACCCCTCAACCGTAATCGCGTATTCGCTAGAGGACGCGATGGAGAAACGGTATCTGGAGAGCTACGATAAATATTTCAAAGTGTTTATGAAATACATTGAAACGTTTTCAAAGCTCGCGATAAGCGGAGTTCTGGCTTCGGTTCTGCCAACGATTATTGTTACGCTTTTCGCGGCGTTCTATGTCGTAAACGGCAAAATGAACATAGCGGAGTTTATAGCTTATTACACGGTGGCAGATGTCGCCGGATCATGGCTGACCATGCTGGCACAGAACCTCGGGCAATTACAGAATGGAAACGCAAACGCCAAAAGGCTTCTTGACAACACCGAAGAATCCTGTGAAACATCCTCCGGCAGATTGGAAACCGCGCCTGATTACAACGCTCCCGCAATCTTGTTTGATAACGTGACTTTCGCTTATTCGGATGAAAAAGAAGTAATATCGAACCTGTCATTCAGTGTTCCCAAAGGTACAAAAACAGCGATTGTGGGAACCAGCGGCTGCGGCAAAAGCACGATTATTAAGCTGCTGCTGTCGCTGTACGAACCGCAGAGCGGTGATATAAAAGTATTCGGTACTAACTGCTCAAATGATATGCTCGCCTATGTACCCCAAGACTGTTTTCTGCTGCCCGTGTCAATAGCGGAGAACATAACGGGCGATATGCCGTTTGAGCGGGAAAAGTTTGATAAAGTGTGCCGCGACGCGGGCATATTCGACTTCGTAGAAGCCAATGGTTACGACATGGTGTTAAGCGAGTCGGCAGAAAATATATCAGGCGGTCAACGGCAGCGCATATCACTGGCGCGCGCTCTGTACAGGGAAACGCCGATAGTGCTGTTGGACGAATCCACGTCCGCGCTCGACCCGATAACCGAAAAGGCGGTACTTGATTCGTTCTATGCGTCAATGGAGGGTAAGACAGCGTTGGTAGTGGCGCATCGCATAGCGGCGATAACCGCTTGCGACCGCGTTATTGTGTTAGACGGCGGCAAAATCGTTGAAACAGGCACGCACAGCGAACTGATGAAAAATAATTCACTGTATGCCGCGCTTTATGAAGGGGGTGAGTGAAGATGGACGGTAACATTTCAAGAAAAACGGCGTTCTCGTTCATACTTAGCTTCATAAAACCATACTTTGGGGGTTTTATACCCGGCATAATTCTGTACAGTTCCCAGAATTTCGTATTCCCGCTGATAACGGCTTATCTCCTTAACGGCGTGACGGCGAAAATAATGCTCGTAGACGCGGCGGGATTGATAAGTACGGGTATAATAACGTTTCTGTTAATGGTTGGGGTAGGGATAACGACAGGAATAGGGGTTTATTTGTACTGTCAGGCTTATACAAAGGCAGACCGGAATTTGAAGAAACAACTATTCAGGGTGTTTCTGCGAAAGGGTCATGAGAGCCAAATTTCGTCTCACTCAGGCGAGGGAATAGCCGCGCTGAACACAGACGCAACGGTTGCATCGAATTTATACAGCAACTCGCTGGCGAGGCTGCTGTTCTGTATAATTCCCATAGTATTTGCGTCACTGGTGGTTTTTCTTGTGGATTACCGCATGGGCTTTCTCTCGCTGTTAATCGGATTGCTCTCACTGTACATACAGAAGAAATTCGCGAAACCGCTCGGTGAAATAGGGCGTGAACGCTTGGAAAACAACTCCGAATCGGTAAAGCGTATGTCCGACATATTTTCCGGCGGACAGATAATACGCGCGTTTTCATTGCAGAATAAAATGCTTATATCTTTCGATAAAAATAATAAAGAGCTGCTGAAGCTCTCCTATAAAGAAGCCGTCATAGGAATGCTGCAGGATCTTTTCACAACAGTACAGGGGCTGTTATCCATATCGGGGGTATTCGCGGTCGGAGGCTTACTGGTATCAACAGGCGAACTGACGCTACCGCAGTTGATGATGACAACGCCGATGTGCGCTTCACTGTCAATAGGTATGTCGTCATTGGGCGGCGCGTGGGCGAGTATGCAAGCACCCCTTGAGGCCGGAAAGCGTTTGTATAAACTTATGGGCGGAAGAAACAAGATAGAGCCGATAACGGAAACCGCGACCGCTGACTGGAACGGCGACTGCACGCTGACACTGCGTGACTTCGGGTTCAGCTATCAGAACGCCGATACTCCAACGTTAAGTGATATAAATCTTACAATAAACAAGAATGAGATGGTTGCCTTTGTGGGCGAGTCGGGCAGCGGCAAATCAACTCTGTTACGCGCGGCGGCGGGACTTTTCGAGAGAGAGGACTTAGGTATATACTTAGGTAATATTCAGTTAAGGGACACGGAATTGCTGTCATGGCGCAAGCATTTTGCTTATGTAGACCAAAGCTGCAATCTCTTTGACATGAGTATCGGCGACAACATCGCGTTGGGCAAAGAAAACGCCGACCGTGACGAAATCACGGCGGCGGCAAAAGAGGCTTATGCGGACGGCTTCATAACAGCGTTAGAGGACGGCTATAACAGTCCGGCGGGTGAAAAAGGGCTTTCGCTTTCAGGGGGTCAGAAACAGCGGATTGCAATTTCACGCGCATTAGTGCGTAAAGCTCCGATTCTAATTTTTGATGAAGCCACAAGTGCGCTTGATATGGAATCCGAGCGGCAGGTAATGGAAACCATACAGCATTTGCGTAAGACGCATACAATACTGATTGCGACGCATAACTTGAAGAGTATCGCTAACGCGGATAAAATCGTGGTATTAGACGGCGGCAGAGCAGCGGAAGTCGGTACACACGATGAATTAGTAAGCCGTGACGGGATATACAAGAGATTACTGGGTGCGGAATAGTTACTGTTATAAAACTCCCGCTTCTTTCATAACGGCTTTCAGCTTCTCGACCTGACCGCCGCTCATATCGCACAGGGGCATTCTCAAATGCCCTACATTTTTGCCCATAAGGTTCATCGCCGTTTTCACGGGAATCGGGTTTACATCCATAAACAGCGCGTCCATCAGCGGTATGTATTTATAGAAAAGCTCCTGAGCGGCTTCAAGATTGCCCTCATAGAACAGCGAGCAGATTTTCGCCATCTCTTTGGGTATCACGTTAGCCGCGACAGAGATTACACCCATCCCGCCCATCGCCATCATTGCCAAGGTTTCGTTGTCATTGCCAGACCAGAAGTTGAGGTTATCGCCGCATTTCGCGCGTGACGCGGCAATCAGCCCCATGTTGCCCGACGCTTCCTTCGTCCCGTTTATGCGCGGGTGCTTCGACAGCTCGTAATATGATTCGGTGGTGAAGCTCATACCCGTGCGTGACGGCACATTGTACAGTATTATCGGTATGTTCACCCTGTCGGCAACATAAGTAAAGTGTTTTACAAGCCCGGACTGCGAGCATTTGTTATAGTACGGTGTTACTATCAGCAGCGCGTCCGCGCCCGACTTTTCGGCAGACTGCGACATGAGCAGCGCGTGCGCCGTGTCGTTAGAACCCGTTCCGGCAATGACCGGAACACGTCCCGCCGAATGCTTGACGGCGTACTCAACCGATGCCAAATGCTCGGGTATGCTCTGTGTGCTGGCTTCGCCGGTCGTACCGCATACAACGAGTGCGGATGTTCCGGCGTTTATCTGCTCGTCAACCAATTCGCCTAATTTTTCAAAGTCAACAAAGTCATTTTTGAACGGCGTTACGATAGCGGTGCAAGAACCTTTGAATATCGGTGTTTTCATGGCTCATTCCTCCTAAATATTTTCTTGTGACACATCAAGTTTGCAAACCATCAATAAATTTGAAATGCGTGTCATAAGTCAGCAACTTGTTATTACGTGAAATGGCTGCCGCGGCAATCCAAATGTCGTTTTCCGGGATATTAGCTCCCTTTGCGCGTAATTGTTCTTTCAC
Organism: Oscillospiraceae bacterium; assembly: GCA_009782385.1. GTDB lineage: Bacteria > Bacillota > Clostridia > Oscillospirales > UBA929 > WRMG01. The sequence continues at coordinate 10,231 of WRJE01000019.1, forward strand.
TTTTCCGTATATAGCGGCGGTATCTTCATCAATGGGGATAATTGTAAAATTAGAAATAAAATTTGTAAACAACGCTAAATTGCTTTTTGTCCTCGACGATTTTTGCGCCCCATATTGCAGTTCGCCAACAACTATAACTGACACGGAAATTTCAGAAGCATTATCAATTATATCTCTTGCTGAATCGTCTCCGGCAAGATATTTAATAATGACGTTGGTGTCAAGCATATTACCATTCATTTATATCTACCTTTTCCGTTTCTTTCAACGCTTCTGCAATTTCTAAATAGCTGTCGGCGGACAATTTGCCGAAAAGCTCAATATGGTTATAACGGTTTGCCTTCGATTTCTCAGCTTCTATAATCGTTATTAAGGCGGGTTGGTTCAACTTCACCTTAACCGGAGAAACAGGCACAAAAACGCTGCCGTCATAATACGCTTGTATTGCGTCCATATTCAATCACACTTCCTTTACAGGTTTTTACAAATACCCTTTGTCTGTAAGCAGTTCCGCCATCAGAACCGCGCCGCCCGCCGCGCCGCGCAAGGTGTTGTGCGACAGGCTGATGAAACGTATGCCGTTCGCGCCGTCTCCGCGCAAGCGTCCTATGCTGACACCCATGCCGTTTTCCAAATCCCTGTGCAGCTTCGTCTGCGGATAGTTGTCCTCGGTGAAATAGCGCAGAAACTGTTTCGGCGCACTCGGTAAATCAATGCCTTTATACTCATTCCAACGTTTTATTATCTCATCGTGCGATACGGGCTTATCAAACTCGGCGAATACCGCCGCCATATGCCCGTCTGTGACCGGAACACGTATGCACTGCGCCGAAATCACCGGAGAAACGGCGTTTACAATGCCGCCGTCTTTTATCTTACCCCAAACCTTGAGCGGCTCGAGTTCGCTCTTCTCTTCCTCGCCGCCGATGTACGGGATAACGTTGTCTATCATCTCGGGCCAATCCTCAAAGGTTTTGCCCGCGCCGGAAATTGCCTGATACGTGCAGGTTTTAACGCTTACTAACCCCATGTCCAACAGCGGGTGCAGGGAGGGTACGTAGCTCTGAATCGAGCAGTTGGACTTGACGGCTATAAAACCCCGCTTCGTGCCAAGCCGTTTGCGCTGATACTCAACGACTTCGGCGTGTTCGGGATTGACCTCGGGAATCAGCATTGGGACATCCGCCGCGCCGCGAAACGCCGAATTGTTGGATATAACCGGGCATTCCGCCTTGGCGTAACGCTCCTCGAGTGCGCGTGTCTCGTCTTTTGACATGGCGGTCGCGCAGAATATGAAGTCTACCTCTCCGACTATCTTATCAAAATCCTCGACAGCGTCAAGAACTTGTATGTTTTTCAACTTTTCCGGTACGCTTTCCGGCATTTTCCAGCGTCCGTCCACGGCTTCGGCATAGCTGCGCCCCGCTGAACGCCCGCTCGCCGCCAATACCTTAACCTCATACCACGGATGATTCGCCAGTAATACGGCGAATCTCTGCCCGACCATACCTGTCGCGCCTATTATTCCTACCTTCTTCAATATTATTGAACCTCCTTATTGCATTTTGTCGTTTTATGGTATATAATGTTATGTAACCCTGTTTACAGATAGTGAACCGTCACGGAAACCGTCATCTGTAAATTTCGGATTCTGATTATTATATCATAAGGTGATAGCCTATGTCAAGATTATTGTTTGTATTAAATCCCGGTCGTAGGGGCGCGCATTGCGCGTCCGCGAAACCCCGTAGGGACGAACTGCGTTCGTCCGCAGACGCGCAATGCGCGCCCCTACGGATTCTCCTGTTTGCATTTTTATTATTCACATCATTTATTTTCCCTCCATTTGCCTTGGCTCAGGGTGTTGAACCCGTTATCCGCGTGGGGTTGGCATACGGCGAAGGCTCGCTTGCGGTCGCCAACCTGCAAAACCTAGACGGATACGGCATTGGCTACCGCTTGGGTTACTTCTCCGACATCGGCGAGTTCTTTGAGCTTGCGCGTACAAGCAGTTATAAAATCTCCATGCGAGCGGGTAACAACTCGTCAACCATTGTTGTCAGCGATACCGACACGGGCGCGTATATATTTGAGTTTGAAGGCAATCTTGCCATTCTGCCGTCACTTGGCGAAGTGCCGCGCCCCGTTACATGGTTCAGGGGATTTCACTATGCCGGAGGTTTTGAATATCGGCGGCGCGGAAATAATGTAACAGTTATCAATGTCGTGGGCATGGAAGATTATGTAAAGGGCGTTGTGCCGTATGAAATAGGCGGCGGCGTACATATCGAGGCGCAGAAAGCGCAGGCTCTCTGCGCGAGGAGCTACGCCCATTCCAACCGCAGAAAGCACTCAACGTTCGGATTTGATGTCTGCGCCACCATCGACTGTCAGGTTTATCAGGGTACTAAATTCGAGACCGACAGCTCAAACGCGGCGGTCGAGATGACGCGCGGTCAGTATGTTTTCTGGAGCGACAACGTGGCGCAGACATACTATCACTCCTCTAACGGCGGCTCGACCGAAGACGTGACTAACATCTGGGTGACGGATTTGCCGTATCTCCGCGCTGTGCGCGACAATTTCGAGGATTTATCGACATCATCCAACGGGCGGTGGACCTATACCTTAACAAACGAAATGCTGACATATATCCTCAACGGCAAGGGACACGAAAACAGCGGCATCATCTCAATGACCGCCGAATATACGGCGGCGGGCAATATCTTAGCTCTGAACTTCACGGATTCTAGCGGAAAAACGTTCCGCTTTGAGAAAGAGAGGGCGCGGAGCATCCTCTCAAGCGCGACATATGATGTTTCCATATATTCCCAGAGATTTACGGTAAACACCGGGCAGATGGTGAGCCTTGAGAGTTCATCGGGCGTGACCGTGCGTTCGGATTTGGAAAACATAACGATTCTGGGCGCGTGGGGACAGACCGCGAATGTCAGTCTATCGACTGGCATACTCGGCGGTGACGGTACTATATCACCTATCCCACAGGCGCAGAGCAACGGGACATATGTGATTACAGGCACGGGTTGGGGGCATAATGTCGGCATGAGCCAGAACGGCGCGAAAGCAATGGCGAACCTCGGCTACACTTATGTTGACATTATTCAGTATTATTTTAGGGATGTATATGTGGGGTATCTGTAACAATGCGCCTAAATGACTTCGACTTCGACCTGCCCGAACACCTCATAGCGCAGACACCCATAGAACCGCGTGACGCTTCGCGGCTTCTGTACCTAAACCGCGCGTCCGGTGCGGTCACGCACAGGCAGTTCACGGACATAATTGAATATCTGAACGCGGGAGACTGCCTTATCCTCAACGACTCGCGCGTAATACCCGCGCGTCTGCACGGACACCGTGACGGCGGCACGGCTAATATTGAAGTGCTTCTGTTAAGGCAAACCGCCCCGAATGAGTGGGAGTGCATCACACGCCCCGGCAAAAAAACGCGCGTGGGCGCGTTTTTGCGCTTTGACGGAAATTTGACGGCGAGTGTTACGGGCGAACTGGATGATGGAGTAAGGGTTTTGCATTTTGACGGGGAAATTACAGGCGGCGAAATGCCGCTCCCTCCTTATATACACGAAAAATTGGACGACAGCGAGCGGTATCAGACCGTGTACGCCAGCGAGAGCGGCTCTGCCGCCGCGCCCACGGCGGGCTTGCATTTCACGGCGAATCTGTTGGATAAACTGCGCTCTAAAGGTGTTGAAACAGGATTTTTAACCCTGCACGTTGGATTGGGGACGTTCCGCCCGGTTCAAACTGAGGACATCATCAAGCATAAAATGCACACGGAATACTATACCGTCCCCCAAGAGACGGCGGATATGATAGCGCGAGTTAAAAAGGACAGAGGGCGCGTTATCGCCGTTGGAACAACGGCGTGCCGCGCGCTTGAGAGCCGCGCGAACGCGGACGGACATCTAACCGCAGGTTCGGGCGGAACGGATATTTTCATAACTCCGGGGTACAAGTTTAAGGTTATAGACGGGCTTATAACGAATTTCCATCTGCCCAAAAGCACACTGATAATGCTCGTGTCGGCGTTCGCCGGGCGAGAGAGTGTACTCGCCGCGTATGGGGAAGCAATACGGGAGGGGTACAGGTTTTTTTCGTTCGGGGATTGCTGTTTTATTCTGTAACACAGACGAGTTGCATTTTACAAATTGACAAACAGGTCTGTTTCTGATATAGTAAATATGCTGATAACTTATTATTAGGAGGTCTGTTATGAATATTTCATTGTCCACATTAAAAGAAAATCCCATAAAATATTTTGAACTCGCAAAAACGACTGATGTTGTTGTAACGAGACGCGGCAAGCGTCTTGGGCGAATCATCAGCGAAGAAAAAGCTACGATGTCGGAAAAACAACGGGCGATTGAAGCTCTGATTGGCTCTGTTGCGTTTCCTGCGGAATACAACGACCCCGTCTACGATCCGGATTACGAAATTCTACGCGAAGCCGCATACAGAGACAGGGGACTTTTATGATGAAAGTCGTCATTGATAATAATGTCATTATTGACGCGCTTAAACCTAACCCGGATTTTGAAGCGGATGCAAAACGTGTGTTTCAGCTAATTTGGCATAATAAAATTACGCCGTATATGTGTGCAAACAGTTTAACGGATATATTTTATATTTTTCAAAAGCTGCAAGGCGCGGAAAAAGCCAAAAGCATAATTTCAAATCTCATAACGGCAATTAACATTATTCCATTGACGGAAACAGATTGTTCCAAAGCTCTCGCACTGCCAATGAATGACTTTGAGGACGCGATAATCTCTGTATGCGCTGAAAAAATCAACGCGGATTTCATTGTTTCGCGGGATGAAAAATTTATCAAAGCAGAAAATGCGGTCGAGGTTATCACGCCAAGTCAGCTGCTTGCGAAAATATAAATTTGATGCTATCCCAAAACAACGAGTGCAAGCACTCTTTCAATCTGTCAAATCACCGAACGCATACATACCCGGTTTTTTGACACCCGACAAGAACAGCGCGGCTTTGACCGCGCCCGCCGCGAATACCTCGCGGCTGAGTGCGGAGTGACTAAGCGTGATAACCTCGCCGTGACCCGCGAACACGACCTCGTGTTCGCCAACGATTGAGCCGCCGCGCAAAGTGTGCATTCCTATTTCGGTCTTGCCGCGAGTTTGGCGTACATCCGAGCGGTCGTATACGGGAGTTGGGTCGTATGGGAGCGAGCCTTTAACGGCATCGTAAAGAATCAGCGCGGTACCGCTTGGAGCGTCCAGTTTTTGGTTATGGTGACGCTCTATAATCTCTATGTCAAACATATCTCCCAGCAAGCCGGCGGCACGGGAAACCAAATCTTTCAGCACATGGATACCGTATGACATATTACCGGACTTGAATATGGGGATTTCACGCGCGGCGGCTTCAACCGCCGCGTATTGCGCGTCCGTATGCCCTGTTGAACACAGAACCAGAGGGATTTTCTTTCTAAGGCAATACGACAGAAGCGCGTCTAACGCCGATGTGTGCGAAAAGTCCACAACGCAGTCGGCGTAGCCGCCGAACTCCATAGGGTCGGCATAGACGGGGAAGTTTGCGAGTTTAACGGTATTAACGTCAATGCCCGCCGCGACCGTAATATCACTGCTTTCCCGGCACAGCTCCGCAACGGCGCGTCCCATACGCCCGTTACAGCCCGATAATAATATCTTTCGCATATATTATTCCTCCGCCAATATCATCGCAATATGCGGGTACACAATCCGTACACACGGCGCGCCGGGGTCGTCGCGCCCTACAATACGCGGACGACCAAAGGTCGCCCCTACATTAGAATACCATTTTAACCGATAATTTCTACCCGAATAAACGTTTTTTTGCCCTTGCGTATAACCATTCCCGCTTTGATGTCGTTAACCGTGAACACGGCGTTCAGCGAGTCTATTTTTTTGTCATTGATAACCAACCCGCCCTGCTCGATTACGCGCCTCGCCTCGCCTTTTGACGGCGTAAGCCCGCACGCGACAAGCAAATCCGTGACAGCTATACCGTCACCGACAACATCCGCCGTGAGCGTGTGTGACGGCATATTGTCGTTCGCCGCGCCCGCGCCGAACAGGCTCTTTGCCGCTTCGGCGGCTTCGTTTGCCGCTTTTTCGCCGTGGATAAGTGTCGTCAGTTCAAGCGCGAGCCGCTCTTTCGCGCGGTTAAGCTCCTGACCCGACAGATTGGCGTACTCTGAATCAATTTCATCGAGCGGCACGAATGTCAGGCGTTTGAGGAACGGCACGGCATCATCGTCAAGAACATTTCTGAAATACTGATAAAAGTCGAACGGAGACGTTTTCTCCGCGTCAAGCCATAACGCCCCTTTAGCGGTTTTACCCATCTTTTTACCGTCTGAGGTCAGCAAAAGCGGTATCGTCATCACGTTTGAATCTTTCCCGAGTTTGCGGCGGATAAGCTCCGTACCCGCAAGCATATTGCCCCACTGGTCGTCGCCGCCGCACTGCATATTGCAGCCGAGCGTTTGGTGCAGATGAAAGAAATCGAAGGCCTGCATCAGCATATAGTTAAACTCAATGAACGACAAACCCTGCTCATAGCGGCTCTTGAAGCACTCTGCCGCTAGCATTCTGTTAACGGAGAAATGCACGCCGATGTCACGCAGGAATTTGACGTAATTTAAGCCCATAAGCCAGCCGGCGTTGTTCAACATATGCGCTTTGCCGTCTGAGAAGTCGATAAACTTAGAAATTTGCACTTTGAATTTCTGCGCGTTGACATCAATCTGCTCAAAGGTCATTACCTTACGCAAGTCCGTGCGCCCCGATGGGTCGCCGACCATAGTCGTGCCGCCGCCAATCAGCGCGATTGGGGTGTTGCCCGCCTGCTGCAAGTGGCGCATGAGAATGAGTGGCAGAAAATGCCCAACGTGCAGGCTGTCCGCCGTTGGGTCGAAGCCTGTATAGAACACGGCCTTGCCGTTGTTTATCAGTTCCTTTACCGCGTCTTCGCCCGTTGTTTGGGCGATTAACCCGCGTTTTTTAAGCTCGTCAAAAATAGCCATATCTATTCCTCCATATCCATCACCTGCATTATAACAGATATTTGACAGAAATGTCAAGAAAAGCCGTGCGAGACGCACGGCGAATTTGTAGGGTGCGCCGCCCTCGGCGCACCGTGTAATCAATATAACGGCGCGACCAAAGGACGCGCCCTACATATGGGAACGCGGTAAATCTATAATTATCCGAGTTCGGCTATTTTCTTTTCGACCCACGCTACATCTTCGGCTTCCATAGTTGCTTCGGTTCTGATTATGAGTTTAAGCAAACCCTCGACCTTAACCCCCGCCTTTTCATTGTCCCGTTTCAGCTCAAGTAAGTCAAACAGCGCGGTTTTCTGCATAACCCGCATTTCCAAATTAGTTGGCATAACATAGCCCCCTTTCCTGCCCTCAGTATAGCATTCAGCCGCCAATCTGTCAAGAAAAGCCGTGTCGTTTGGACACGGTGATTCTCTTCACCAAATCAACAAACTCATATATCTTTTTCGCGTCTTTTACGCCGTCTGTCTCAACGCCGCCGCTTACATCCACGCAAAACGGCGACAGAAGCGTTATCGCCTCGGCGGCATTGGCGAAAGTAAGCCCGCCCGCCAGAAAATACGGCAATCCTTTGTATTTTTTTAATACGTTCCAGTCGAAAGATGTTCCCGTGCCGCCCCGCTGCTCTGATAATGTGTCAAACAGGATGTAATCCGGCTCACCGATTGATTGCAGGGACGGCATTTTGTCTCCAACGCCCACAGCTTTAATGATTTGCAGGGGCGGCGTTTTGCCGCCCGATTGTTCCCTTAACCGCGCTATATATCCCGCGTCCTCGTCTCCGTGCAGCTGAACCATATCAATTACGCCGTTTTTGTACAGGTCTATGATAACCTCAACTTTTTCATTGACGAAAACGCCCACGGTCTTAATATTGGGGTGCAGGGGCGGATTTCCATACCCGCCCGTCCGCAGTTTGTACGCTTGATCGGGTGTAACTTGACGGCGGCTTGCGGCAGCGAACACAAACCCGATATAATCGGGCAGGGCGTGATTTACGGCGGTTATATCCTCCTCGCGGCTCAACCCGCAGATTTTGACATTACTCATATTTCACCCCTGTAGGGGACGATGGCAATCGTCCCGTTTCTTCGCGGGCGGATTGCCATCCGCCCCTATACGCCCCGTAATTATCCAACGCGGCTTTTTTATCGGGCGCACGCATAAGCGTTTCGCCGACCAGTGCCGCGTCTGCCCCGATTTCCCGCAGTTTTGAAATATCCTCGGGGCGGCTGACACCGCTCTCGGACACAAAAAGCACATCCGGCGGCACTAAAGGGCGCAGGCGTTCACTCAACGTAATATCGACTTCAAATGTTTTTAGGTTTCTGTTGTTTACGCCGATGATTCTCGCGCCCGCCGACAGTGCCGTATGCACTTCTTCCTCGCTGTGAGTTTCAACAAGCGCGGAAAGACCTATATCGTGAGCAATATCAATGTATTCCGCAAGGGTGTCCTTGTCCAATATTGAACAAATCAGCAGCACCGCGCTCGCGCCCAGCAATTTTGCCTCGTAAATCATGTAGCTGTCAACGGTAAAATCCTTTCGGAGCAGGGGAATTGTGACCGTATCGGCAATCTCGCGCAGATAACTGTCACTCCCCTGAAAGTAAAACGGCTCGGTCAAAACGGAGATTGCCGCCGCGCCCGCCGCTTCGTAATCTTTCGCGATGTCAAGATATGGAAATTCCTCCGCGATAATCCCCTTGGACGGCGATGCTTTTTTAATCTCGCAGATAAAGGCTATATCGTCTGATTTGAGTGATTTTTCAAAGGGGAAGTCATCCATGTAGGGGCGGTCGTCCCCGACCGCCCGTTTTTCAAAGGGGAATGCGGGCGGACTAAAGGCCGCCCCTACGGAATCAATTATTTTTTCCAATGGCAGGGTTTTCTTTCGTTCTTCGATGCGTTCCTTTGTACGTTGTGCTATTTCATGTAAAATGTTCATGACATCACCTTTTTTTGTAGGGACGCGCATTGCGCGTCCGTAATTTTTTGTGCGGGCGGCCGATGACTGCCCCTACGCATTTGAACAGCGGATAAAATCATCGAGCTTCCACGTTGCTTTGCCGCTGTCGATAACATCTTCCGCTATTTTCACGGCAGCTTCTATAGATTCATACTTGCCTGTGATAAACATAGCCGCCGCCGCGTTAAGAACCGCCGCGTTTCTTTTCGCGCCCTTTTCGCCGCCCAGCAGGGCTTTCAATATTTCGGCGTTTTCAGACGGAGTACCGCCCAACAAGTCCTCGCTTTTACAGCGGTCAAAGCCGAACTGCTCAGGCGTGACGGTATACGAGCGCACCCACCCGTCTTTAACCTCACAAACAAATGTGGGCGCGGAGAGAGAGATTTCATCAATCCCGTCTTCGCCGTGGACGACCATCGCGCTTTTAACGCCCAAATTGCACAGCACCTGCGCCAACGGCTCGACCAGTTCGCGGTCGTAAACGCCCATCAGCTCCATTTTCGCGCCCGCCGGGTTGGTGAGCGGTCCTATGATGTTAAAAACCGTGCGGATGGCGAGTTCTTTGCGTATCGGCGCGACAAATTTCATCGCTATGTGATAGTTCTGCGCGAACATAAAGCATATCCCGATGTCTTTGAGCAGTTCCGCGCTTTTCTCCGGTGATATTGTGATGTTAACACCAAGTGCTTCCAACACGTCCGCCGCCCCGCATTTGCTTGAAGCGGCGCGGTTTCCGTGCTTCGCAACGGGAACGCCCGCCGCCGCCGTTATGATTGCCGCCGCCGTTGAGATATTAAAGGTATTGGCGTGGTCGCCGCCCGTGCCGACTATTTCGAGAGCATCGACATCATGCAAAAGCCGTATGCAATGCGAACGCATTCCCGAGGCGGACGCGGTGATTTCATCGGTAGTCTCGCCTTTCAGGCTCAAAGCCGTGAGATACGCGCTCATTTGAACCGGAGTTGCTTTTCCGGTCATAATTTCATCCATGACGGCCTTAGCCGTATCATAGGTCAAGTCCTGTTTCTTTGACAGGGTCAAAATCGCTTCTCTAATCATAAAAATACCGCCCCTACAACATTTGTTTTATGTTCTTCGCAAATCGGCGGACGGGTTCAACGCAATCACGCCCATGCTCCGCGACAATTCTGACAATCGCGCTTCCAACGATAACGCCGTCCGCGTACTCCGCCGTTTCACGCGCCTGCTCAGGTGTGGAGATTCCAAACCCGACCGCGCAAGGTATATTGTTCGCCTGTTTTGCCAATTCAATCATGAGGCGCGCGCTGCCGCCGATTTTATTCCGCTCTCCCGTAACCCCAAGCGATGAAACGCAATAGAGAAACCCGCTAGAACCCCTTGCTATACGCGCAATCCGCTCCTCGGAGGTCGGCGCGATTAACGAAATTAACTCAAGCCCGCGTGAGACGCAAGGCTCAAGCAGTTCGTCCCGCTCCTCAAAAGGCAGGTCGGGTACAATCAAGCCGTTTATACCGCAAGCGGCGCATCTGTCCGTGAATCTGTCAACACCGTAAGCGAATACCGGGTTGTAGTAGGTCATAAACAGGATTGGAATTTTAATATCCTGCCGAATATGAGCAACAAGGTCAAACAGTTTGTCAACCGTGCATCCGGCTTTAAGGGCGCGTTCGTCCGCCGCTTCTATGACCGGACCTTCGGCAATCGGGTCTGAAAACGGAATACCGATTTCGATTATGTCCGCTCCCGCTTCAACCAAGGCGTACAGCAACTTTTCCGTTGTTTCAATGTCCGGGTCGCCGCCCGTTATAAACGGAATAAACGCTTTCTTCCCCTTAAACGCACTCCGTATCTTCTCATTGTTAATTGTTAATTTAGAATTGTTAATTGTTATCTGTTCATTGTTCATTGATCATCGCTCCTTTGTATCTGGCTACTGCCGCTACATCCTTGTCGCCGCGCCCCGACAGGGTTATTACGATGATTTTATCCTTTTCCTGTGTCGGCGCGTATTTCATGGCATACGCTGCGGCGTGCGCGCTTTCAATCGCCGGGATGATTCCCTCCATCCGTGTCAGGTACTCAAACGCCTCAACGGCTTCATCATCGGTGATTGGCACATATCGCGCCCGCTTTTGGTCGAATAAGTTCGCGTGTTCCGGTCCTATGCCCGGATAGTCCAGTCCCGCCGAAATAGAGTACACCGGGGCAATCTGCCCGAATTCATCTTGGCAAAAGTAAGACTTCATACCGTGAAAAACTCCGGTTGAACCGTTTGCGAGCGTTGCGGCGTTATACGGCGTGTCAATGCCTCTCCCCGCCGCTTCACAACCGATAAGCTCCACGCTTTCATCGTCAATAAACTCGTAGAATGAACCGATGGCGTTACTGCCGCCGCCGACACAGGCGATGACCGAATCGGGCAGTCTGCCCTCGACATCAATTATCTGCTCTTTTATCTCCCTGCCAATAATAGCTTGGAAGTCACGCACCATTGCCGGGAACGGGTGCGGTCCCATGACCGACCCGAGGCAGTAGTGAGTATCCGCCATTCGTCCCGCCCATTCTCGCATTGTGGCGTTAACCGCGTCTTTGAGCGTTGCCGTGCCGGAAGTGACCGTGTTGACCTTCGCGCCCAAGAGCTTCATGCGGTAAACGTTGAGGGCTTGGCGTTCGGTATCCTCCCTGCCCATGAATATCTCACATTCCATGCCGAGAAGCGTCGCGGCGGTTGCGGTGGCAACGCCGTGCTGTCCCGCTCCCGTTTCGGCGATAAGGCGGGTTTTTCCCATTTTTTTCGCCAGTAACGCCTGACCCAACACATTGTTAATTTTGTGAGAGCCTGTGTGATTCAAATCCTCGCGTTTGAGATATATTTTCGCGCCGCCTAAATCCTCCGTCATTTTTTTGGCGAAGTACAAGAGTGACGGTCTTCCGGCGTATTGGGCGAGCAGATTATTAAGCTCGTTCACAAAATCCCGGTCGCCGCGCCAGCGTTCATATTCACGCGCAAGTTCATTAACCGCGCTCATCAGCGTTTCGGGGACATATTGCCCCCCATGAATCCCGAATCTTCCGTTTGTCATGTCCAAATCTCCTCTTTTCCCCTCCAACGAGGATTTTTTTGTAGGGGATGCCGCCCTCGGCATCCCGTTATTGTTATATCCTTCCAACGAGGATTTTTGTTGTTAGGCGGTGCGGCAAAGCCGCAGGAATGCTTTTGCATTTCAAGGGTTTGACCGTGCCGCATGGCGGCAAAAATACCGTTGGAAAAATGTAAAAAGCCCTGACAAGGTTATTATGCCTTGTCAGGGACGAATATACAATCCGCGGTGCCACCCTGATTCACGGTTACCCGTGCGCTTATCCCATACCCTCAGCAGTCCATTTAACAGCCCGCTTTTCTATCCGGCTCTCAGCACCCCGGACTCTCTGTACAGCGCGTATACTGTTTTTATCTCTGCGTCAACGGTTTGGAATTATTAGTTATTATACGCCGCCTGTGAAAGGATGTCAAGCAAAATTTTCGGGTTAACGCCAATCCTCTCTGAGGATAGCATAACTAACCTTGTCCGCCACATGACCCTTTCTTACGCGGCACTGACGAGCAGTTCCTTCGTACAGCATTCCCGCTTTACGCAAAACCTTGCCGGAGGCGATGTTGCGCGAGTCGTGGTCAGCCCATAATCTGTTTAGGTCAACATTTTCAAAGCAGTAGTTGATTATTGCTCGCAAGGCCTCGGTGGCATAGCCGTTTCCCCACCATGCCTTACCAAGCTGATAGCCAATCTCGGCAGAGTGTGCCTCGCGGTCGTTTTCGTGAAAGTCTATTGTTCCGATTAGTTCACCTCCGGATTTTAGCACAATGGAAAAAAGACACCATGACGAGCCGGGTGTCAGTTTATTAAAATACTCAAGCCACTGTTCTATATGCTTGTGTGCGGCTTCTAAGCTCTCGCAGACTTTGTAGCACATGAAGCGTACCACATTCGGGTCGCTTGCCAAGTTCCGGTATATGGATTCTGTGTCTGACAGCTCAAAAGGCCTAAGAATAAGACGCTCGGTTTCAAGTATAGCCGTGTGTGTCATAGGATACCCTCCAATCCTGTTCAAAGCTCTGCCTTTAATCAGGCAGAGCTTAAACATTTGAACTTTAGTGTCATGCACTCTTATATCGCGGCTTTGACTTTCTCAACGATTGCGGCAAACGTTGCCTTATCGTTGACCGCCATATCGGCGAGGACTTTTCTGTTAAGGTTAATATTCAGCTTCTTCATACCGTTCATAAAACGCGAATAGTTGATTCCGTGCGGTCTGACGGCCGCTGATATGCGCGTTATCCACAGTCTGCGGAAGTCGCGCTTCTTCAAGCGGCGGCCTATATAGGCATAGCTCAGGGATTTCATTACGGCTTGGTTGGCGGTTTTGAACAATCTTGACTTGCCGCCCCAGTATCCCTTCGCTAATTTGAGCACCTTACGTCTTCTGTGGCGCGTTGTAACCGCGCCTTTTATTCTGGCCATTGGTATATCCTCCTGTAATTATTTCGTGGTGCGGCGATTACGCCGCCGGAGTTTGTTACGCATACGGAATCAAACTCTTAATGCTGTCTTGATTGGTTTTGTCGGCGATTACGCTCCCGCGCAGACCGCGTTTAACTTTGGCGTTTTTACGACCCTTAATGTCGTGACCTGTAAACGCCCGACTGCGTTTCACTTTTCCCGACGCCGTCAGCTTAAAACGCTTCTTTGCGCCGCTGTGTGTCTTAATTTTTGGCATTTGTAAAAATCTCCTCTTTTTATTTTTTCGCGGGTAGCTTTGGAGCAAGGAACATCAGCATATTGCGCCCGTCCAACTTGGGATGGCGTTCAACATTGGAGACATCCGTCAACTCCTCGGCGAATTTAAGCATTTGTGTTTGCCCTATGGATGTATGCGCCATCTCGCGGCCCCGGAAGCGTATTGAAACCTTGACTTTGTGACCGTCTTCAAGGAATTTTCTGGCATGGTTTCTTTTGAAATCAAAGTCATGCTTGTCGATGCTCGGTGACAGGCGTATTTCCTTTATTTCAATGATATGCTGATGTTTTTTAGCCTCTTTTTCCTTTTTAGCCTGCTCAAAGCGGAATTTTCCGTAATCCATGAGCTTACAGACCGGCGGAGCGGCTGCCGGTGCGATTTTGACAAGGTCTAACTCACGCTCTGCTGCCATTCTGAGCGCGTCTTTTGTATTAACGACACCGAGCTGAGAACCGTCGGAATCAATCAGACGTATCTCCTTGTCCCGAATATCGTCGTTTATTTGGTGAACCATAGCGCTAATGCAGAACCACCTCCATATATTTTGACGACAAAAAGAGCGCGGAACACCCCGCGCTTATTGGAGGGCAAAAGCCCCGTCAATATCGACCCGCGCACAATGAGCGCGGCGGGTGAGGGATGAACCTTCTTTATTGTCGGGCTGAGTATATCACAGGGGAACGTGTTTGTCAACAATTATTTTCAGAAACTCAGCAGAAAGTCAAAAAGGGCTTGTCAGCCCTTTACCGCTCCCGCGGCGACGCCTTTTGTGATTTGATTTCTAAAAGCCAGATAGAAAGCTAAAATGGGAATAATCGAGAGTGACAGAGTTGTAAAAAGTCTTCCGTAATCCGCGCCCAGAGAACCCGCGAAACGACCGACCGCCGCAGGAATCGCCTTATATCTGTCGCCGGCTGTCAGAAGATTCATTAGAATAAATTCGTTCCAAGTTCCTGTAAAGGTAATGATTGCAAGCGTTACGGAGACAGGGGCGCACATGGGGAAGACAATTCTCGCGAAGGTCGTCAAAAATCCCGCCCCGTCAATTCTTGACGACTCAAGCAGCTCATTTGGGATACCTTTCTTGATGAAGTCCGTACATAGGTATACTCCCATTGGAAGCCCCAACCCTATGTAGGGAATCAATATTCCGAGCCGCGTATTAAAAATCCCCGCCGAGTTTATCATCAAAAATAGGGGAATCAAAATCGATTGGATTGTCAGCAGTATGCCGACTATGAAAAGTCCGTGCAGTAATTTTGTTATTCTATACTGGATTTTGGCAAAGGCATAGCCCGCCATATTCGCGAACAACACTACCGCCGTAACGGTGATTGTTGTATAAATCAAACTGTTTTTGAAGAAGTTGCTGAATCCGTCTGAAAGTCCGGCGTTATTCCATATACGCGGATAGTTGCCGAAATACCACACAGCGGGGAGTGAGAGCTTATTTGTGGTAAGATAAACCTGATTTGTCTTGAAAGACTGGAGCAAAAGCCATAGTATCGGATAAATAGCTAAAAAAGTAAACAGACCCAGTATTATGTATAAAATTACTCTGTATATACCGTTGACAATGATTTCTTTATACTTTTTATTAGTCATAATCTAATCCCCCTTCTCGCTGAATATTTTGCCCAACTGACGGGTGACAATGATTAGAATAACGCTTATAAGCACCATTACCGTGGATATAGCGTTTGCCAGCGGATAGTTAGGCGCACCTCTGAACGCCGCTTCGTACATAAACAGGGACAGCACGCGGGTCTGACCCGCCGGACCGCCCGCCGTCATCGCGTAAATCAAGTCAAAGGTTTTCAAAGAACCGGAGATGGCGAGTATCGAACAGGTTACGATTTCGCTTGTCATAACGGGTAAAACAATTTTTGTAAGTATTCTGCCTTCGGTCGCGCCGTCAACCTTGGCGGCTTCGATAATGGCGGGATCTATACGCTGCATATGAGCTAAGAAGATTACCATGTAAAAGCCCGTAAACATCCAAAGTATTACGAACAGTACCGGAATTATTGGTTGGGTATTAAGTACGAACTCCGCGTTGGGATTGATAAGTTTCTTAATTTCCATAAACACGGAATACGGGCTGATGATAAAGGCGTTAAAGAGTACGCCGATAATAATTGCCGAAATAACATTGGGCAGGAAAATCATTGTCTGGAAGAAGCCGCGCCCTCTGGTTATCAGCTTCCGCGACAGGATATACGCCAAGATAAACCCGAGAGGGATTTGACCGAATACGGACACGGCAACTATAAGCAAATTGTTGTTAAGCGCGGTATAGAAGGATCTGACGGGTTCTGTAAACATCCATATGTAGCTGTCAAACCCGATAAGCTGAATATTTGAGTTTCCGAAAATAACGCCGCCGTTATAATTGGTGAAACTCAGAAACACCGAAAAGACGGTTGGAAAGGCTACGACCAGCAAGTAAATTAGAACAGCGGGCGTAACCAGTACCGCATACGAAATCCTTTTTTCACGATTGATAGTCATATGGCCTCTCCACCTTCATTTCTTAATTTTGAGTATGGGGCGATTTGCCATCGCCCCATACTATATAATGATAATGATTTATTGGGTTTTCTTCCAGTTGTCTAAGGCTTCTTGGGTAAGTTTGGCGACATCCGCCGCGGTTTGTGTGCCAATTCCCATGGCCTGAAGACCATCGTTAATCGGAGTATACACAACATCCGCGAAAGGACCGTCGATAACTATTGTCGATTTGTCATATTTTGAGCTGAGGTTGGCAAGCTCTTTCTGCATGGGTTCTAAGGGCAGAGAGTTGAAGTCAATACCTTTCCATGAAGGATTGGAGATGCCGCCCGTGCGGAGTCTGAAGGTCTGAACTTCTTTGCCAACGAGCCATTTAACGAGCGTCCACGCGGCTTCGAGTTTGTCGCCTTCAAGTTTCGCGTTGATGCCCCAACCCGTACCCACTATATCCGAGTTAGATCTGTTGAATTTCACGCCGGGTACATCGATGTCGGGGAACACGCTGATTTCAAAATTAGTCTGCCTGTCGGGGGTGATTAAAGCCACGCCGGTAGAGGCATCGGTTATGAACGCGCCAACGCGCCAGTCACCATCGATATAATAGGCGGCTTTATTTGTGGAGAAGAGACCCGGGCCATCGCCGTAGTCGATTGCGAGTGAAGACTGTTCAAGCACGCCGTCATCATACATCGTTTTGATGAAATTTAACGCCGCGACAAAGTCGGGGTCATTAAAATCTCTCGCGCCCGAAAGAATATCCTGTTCCCATCCTTCGCCCATGAAGCGTCCGGCTACCAAGGAGAACAAGCAGGACTGCATGACCCATGTGTCTTTATTGGGCATGAGAATGGTTTCATAGCCCGCCGCTTTCAGAACCGGAACTTGGGCTACCAGCTCGGAATATGTTTTGGCGGGTGTAAGTCCGACTGCACTAAGCACTTCTTTGTTGGCGATAAACGTATTGGTCGAGGTTATGCCCTGCGCGAGCATTCCCATATAACCGCCCGCCTGTTGGCTTGGGTCAAGCACTATCGAGCTGTAGTTGTTGGAAAGGTTGTCGCGCGCGGCGAGAGGACCTAAATCCTTGAGCAGCTTCTGCGTATGGAGCGTTGTGGAACGTCCCGAAGGCCAGCAATACATAACGTCGGGAAGTGTGCCGGCAGCGGCATAAGCGTCTACTGAATCGTGGAAAGGATCGTTGAATTCGTCTTCTCTGTTGACTGTGATGTTCGGGTGAGCTTCGTCAAATGCCTTCCAAACTACATCGAGTTCTTCCGCGGCACCCGCAGAGGACATATCAATGTAGTGCAATACCCGCAGTTCGACTTTTTTGTTACTGCCGGAACCGCCTGACGCGCAGGCAACCAAGGTGACTACCATGAGAGCAGCGAGGGTGAGTACAAGGATCTTTTTCATCAATTTTTACCTCCAATTTTCTAATCCGCTTTCGCGGTTACGTCGTTATTTGCCGCCCGCAAACACAGGAGAGCAAGCGGCGGGATTTGTACCGGAACAACAATATCACAATATTTATTGCCTGTCAAGCAAAAATAATAAATTTTTACTAAACAATTATGAGAGACAAGCAGTTTATTTGGACACAAGCAACAATCATTTGGTTATCCCTTGCAATCGGCAGCGGTATTAGTCACAGATAAGTGGCGAGGTATCAACCCCACCACTTATTTCATAAAGCTGAATTTGCCATTCTTGCTCATACTACTATTCACTGATTTTGTAATCTTTGTATATATTCGTTAGTGTAGTTCTTATTCGCTTGATAGATACCGTATAGTACTTTTTCAAGTGCAAAAAACATTTTAGTGGCTTGTAATGCTCTGAGCGATGTATCAGAAGTTGTTCAGCGAAAATTGTAGCCTCTTGTTCATGTTTATCTTCCATAGGGGTTACATTAATTAAATCGTAATGCAATGCCACGTGACCTAGTTCATGCGCTATAATGGCACGCTCACTGAAACTACATCCATTATTAGCGTATGTTATCATTGCACCGTGCTTAACTCCTTGTTCAGAAATTACCGCATATGCTATACCTTCATTGACACCAAGTCTCTTTTCGGTAAAAGACGGAGTGCGCTTTGTTATCTTAAATTTCGGGCTACTATGTTTTCTTGCCATATAAATACGAGTTTTATTTATGTATCTGTCTAAATACCCCTCGTCACTCTTTTGTCCAATAATCTCGTCAAATGTTTCTCTAGGTGTCATTTCCCAAACTCCTAACTCTTTAGTTTAATGTTAGCTAATTCGAACACCTATTCGGTATGTCTTACCATTAGTGTCCGCATAATATAACGATGCCCACATATCATTTGTTGATATACTTACATACGCTTGCCCATAATTTAGGTTTGCCATAAACGTATCCTTCTTTTCGATTAAACCGTTAAGAGAGTCGGATACTAACCTCGAGAGAAATCTAAGATAAACATCGTCATTCTTAAACTCTTTGTAAAACTCATTTTTTATCGTGGAAATCAATTCATTATACAGACTATCGGTTTGTTTAAGCAATATAACACCCCCTTCAGTGGCGCAATTAAAAACAATATTTACACAAACTCCTCCCAGTCGCGCGATGCAAGCAAATCCTTTGCCAAGTCATAAATTTTTTCTAATGTTAAAGATGGAGTTCCTAGCCCTCCGGCAACCCCCATAATATTATAAAGCACTTTCGTTCTTTCTTCGTAGTTACTATCGGACGGACATCCAAAACCGTGCTTTTCGAATATTCCATCAATAGATTTATAACCATCTAAATCCTTGCATCCTCTCAGTTCATCTTTCAATTCAGTGTCCGCCATCATTTCGCTTATATTTCTAAACATTAATATTCCTCCAATTTTCTAATCCGCTTTCGCGGTTACGTCGTTATTTGCCGCTCGCAAACACAGGAGAGCAAGCGGCGGGATTTATACCGGAACAACAATATCACAATATTTATTGCCTGTCAAGCAAAAATAATAAATTTTTACTAAACAATTATGAGGGACAAGCAGTTTATTTGGACACAAGCAACAATCATTCGCATCCGCACACTGTCGTACCCGCTCCTCTGACACATATATTCAGTCTGTGTCATATAATGTCACATAAACTAAAAGGAGGTGTTAATATGGGCTTTGGTTTTGGATGCGGAAACAATGACGATTTCGGCTGCTTGTGGATAATTATCATTATCGTTGTAGTCATGTGCTGCTGCTGCAATTAGTTTAAGAATGCAGTGTAATAGCGGGCGGTCAATGACCGCCCGCAAAACATAGGCTTACAGTATTATGCAAATCAGACCGCCGCTGCCCTCGTTGATGATTCTCTGTAAAGTGTCTTGGAGCTTCGCCCGCGCGTCGTCGGGCATTTTTTTGAGTTTGTTGTTAAGCCCCTCGCTGACAAGGTCGTGCAAAGACTTTCCGAAAATATTGGATTGCCAAATTTTCTCCGGCTCGCCGTCAAACTCAGACAACAGGTAATGTATGAGTTCCTCGGATTGCTTCTCGTTACCGACAATGGGCGATACCTCGGTGATACCATACAAAGAGACGGGACGTAAAACGGCGCAATTCAAGGTTTCTCCGTATTTCATGATGATTCTTATACGCATATCTTTCTGGGTGCTGCCTTTGAGGATAACCACGCTGTCGAGCATTTCCCGCGCGACCTGTAAGGACGGTTGGGGGTTCGTGGGCGGCAGGTTGCCGCCCCTACGGGGTGCGTTTTGCGTGTCTGCGGGCGGCCAATGACCGCCCCTACGGGTTAATGTATTGAAAAATTCCCGCACGTGATTTAATGTTGCTACGGTGTTACCCGCTTGCGACTGTTCTTCACGCAAGGCGGTAAGTTTTTTGTTTAGTTTCTCCGCGTCCGCTTTGAGCCGTGTGTTTCTCTCTAAATACTCCGGCTTGTCTATATCGCCCTCGATGTGCAGTTCTAAAATTTTGTCCTGCTTGGACTTTACTTTATCCAGCTCTTTGGCGATTTTAGATATTTCAATCGCATAGTCAATATTGTCTTTTTCGGATTTTCTGTACAGTTCTATAAGGTTGTCCACGCTCTCGACATACTTCTCCCTATTGGACAGCAAGTCATTCCCGATATACTCAAGAATAGCGTCAAGGTCTTTCGTGTAAATGTGAGGCGTGGCGCAAGCTATGCGTCCTTTTGCAAGATACTCTTTGCAGCACCAGCTTTCGGCGGGAACTTTCCTGTCTTTCCAGACCTTGCGGTAGTGATATGTGCCGTGTTCCTCGCAAATTATTTTGCCGCTGTAGACAAATCTGTTTTGAACGCCGCTGCCCTGACTGTTGAACTTCTCGGAACGTTTATTCAAAATTGCGTTTACCTTGTCCCACAGTTCCTCGGAAACGATTGCCGGGATAGAATCATCTTTATAAAGGAGGCGGTCTTCCTCGGTGAGTTTTACATTTTTCTTGCGGCGATAATCGCTGCTCTCCGTAAGGCGGCCGTGGTAGTATCCCTTGTATTTGGGGTTTGTGAGAATCCGCTTAAATGTGCCGGGGTTTAATTCCCTGCCGTCTTGATTGCGGTATCCCTTCTCGGTGAGCAGTTTGGTGATAGTTCTGTATCCGTGTTTTCCTTCGGCATATAGGGCGAATAAATCCCGTATGAACTCGGCTTCTTCGTTGTTGACGACCAAACGACCGTTTTCTTTGCTGTATCCGTAAATATTATTCTGACCTAAAACCTTGCCGCTCTCATAGGCGCGTTTCATCCCGAATTTGACGCGCTCGGACAAACGGCGCATTTCGTCCTGCGCCAGAGATGACATTATTGTTAGACGCAGTTCCGAATCTGAATATAACGTGTTTATGTTATCGGACTGGAAAAATACCCCCACACCCGCGTCAAGCAGTTGTTGGGTGTATTTAATGCTGTCGAGTGTAGAGCGGGAAAAGCGGGAAATTTCCTTTGTGATAACTAGGTCGAATTTACCCGCCTCGCCATCGTTAATCATTCGCAGAAAATCCTCGCGCTTGTCCACGCTTGTCCCGGATAGCCCTTCGTCCACATACCCGCCGCTCAATGTCCAGTTGCGGTTGGATTTTATATAGTCGTCATAGTAGTTTATTTGGTTTTCCAACGAGTTAAGCTGCTCGCGCTTGTCTGTAGATACTCTGGCGTAATAAACAACCCTAAGCGGCAAGTCAAATATCGTCTTGCCGCTGTCTAAAAGTCTTCTGGTTTTTAATAAGTCCATAATTGTCACCCGCTATATTGTAACACGACTGTCAAACGCGGTCATCGCCCGGCGCGGCAATTTAGTTTTGTAA